>QKJV01000239.1 GCA_003249165.1 Desulfobulbaceae bacterium
GAAGCAGAAAGACTGAAGCTTGCTAAAGAAAAAATGGCTCCGACAGGTGATACACCAGGAGCACTGGAAAGCCTTGGTACTGCTTCACAGCCAATGGACATAGCGGCTGAAAAGCAGGAAGGTGAAATAATAGAAGAAAAAATTATCGAGTAACTGCTGATAAAAAATGCTTCGCTACGTACATGGTATAACACCTTGAAACGGCAATACCCGAAGCATCATTGTTTGGTTTGGACCGCAAGCTTTCATCTTCAAAATAAGCTGATCATTACCCATTCCTGCCTTTGACGCCGAGGAAAAGATCCTGTCCTGCCAGAACGCACTTTCCGGCAGAGACTATCACACGGCACAAGCACCGCGGATAAATGCGGCAGCTCAAAAGAGGAAACAGCAATCACGCTCATGATTTTCCGTTGCTTCGCGATATATCGATATTAATTTACTGTGCACTTGGCCCACATGGCGGTGGTGGTGGAGGCATTCTGTGATCGTCTTCCCAACGGCCACCGTGCGCCCCGCACGTTTTTTTCTGCTTGTCGGTCAGAATACTTTCAATTTTTGTAAAAAAATCGTCCCTGGCCATATGCAGATCCTTCTGCAAAACCTGTAACTGGTCACGATTTAAACCATACCTCTTAAGAACCTCCTCTTCCTGCCTGACTGACTCATCCATGAAAACACGCGCTTTAGCGGTTTGTTCATCGGTCAGGTTGAAATCCATCTGCAACCGCTCGATCATTTTTTCCGGTGTTGGAGGGGCAAGAGGCTCTCCTTTCCGGAATTCGGCATGAGCGAGAACAGTGATTGTTAGCACACATGCTGTAACGGCTGCCCCCCAGATGATTCCTTCAAAAGTTTTTTTTCGCTCCATGATAGTTCTCCTTAAAAAAATAAATTTCATATACAGAGAATATCCTACATCAGAATTCACACTTATTCCGTTAAGTTACTGTTAATCCATGTAAAGTTTTGTAATGTCCTGTTGGAGAATTTTTCATAAAGAAAATTTTATCGCTTGACCAAATTTATACAACTGTATAAATTAAAGCAAATGTCTAAATTTATACTCTTTCAGATAAGGTCACCATGGCAATATACGAAACAAGCTTGAAAACAAGGGAAGCATTAATAAACGCTGCAGGCGAACTTGCCGGTGAGATAGGATTTGCCTCGGTTTCGACACGGGCTATTGCTGATCTGGCCGGAGAAAATGTCGGCAGCATCCACTATCATTTCGGCAGTAAGGATAAACTCTTTGAAGCAGTACTGAGAACGGTAATGCAGGTTTGGAAGGATAATCCGATCAGCGAAATGATTAAAAAACTTGATATTGATACCCCGGAAGGACAGTCGCAGGCTATTCGGGCCATCGTATTCCGTAACATTAATCTTCTGTTTGAGCGGGAACAGCCATGCTGGTATAGCAGGGTTGTCTTTCAGGTAATGCAGAAAAAGGGACCATTACTCGATATTTTTAAAAAGGAACTGGTCACTCCATCGCATGCCATAACAAAATCACTACTGAGACGTATTAATCCTGCCATTGACGATAAAGAGGCCTTTCTTCGCGTTCTTATTATGAATACTCCCGTTTTCTTTCATGCCGAACGGGTGGATTTCATTTTATCCGAACTGGGCGAAGATAAATACAGGCAGGAATACCTGCAAAAACTGGGAGACATCATTACACTCCAGACCCAGCTGATTCTTGGCCTGCCACCATATTAATTCTGCGTAAATGAATTACAGTTTACAATTCTTAACAGTATAGACCATCGGGAAAATTTATATTCAATCCGTTTCCTATCCCTAATCTTCGCTTAAAACCTGGCAAATCCGGTTTTTCAGGATAGGATCAATCAGGAAACACAGACAATAGTCAAAGTATCATCGATTAAAGGGAACTATCATGAACCACAGAATTTCATATTCTAAAAAAAGCGGTTTGTTCTTTCTTCTCATTCTGTTACTGACAGTAACCAGCAGTGCAGTGGCCGAGGGTCCCGCTGGTCCTGCCCAACCGCCTGTTGTTACCGTAGCCAATATCATTGCCAAAGATATTAACGCCTCTAAGGAATACGTCGCTCGTACCGAAGCGGTTCAATCCGTTGACATTTTAGCTAGAGTAGAGGGATTTATTGAAAAAATTAATTTCCACGAAGGTGATTTGGTCAAAACAGGCGATATTCTTTATGTTATCGAACAAGCTCCATACCGTGCACAGATTGCCGTGGATGAAGCAAAGGTTGCCAAGGCGCAGGCAACACTGCAGAATGCTGATCAGTATCTGAACCGGTTACGTGCAGCCCGTTCGGACGCCGTTTCAGCAACCGACCTTGAGACTGCTGTAAGCGATCAACTCCAAGCCCAAGCCGCTCTTCAGGAAGCCAGGGCCACACTCCTGCAATCCAAACTTGACCTGGATTATACTGTCATCAAAGCGCCTATCAGCGGCCGTATTGGCAAAACAGCTTTCAACCTGGGCAGTTTGGTGAAACCGGATTCCGGGCCTCTTGCCCATATCGTCCAGCTTGACCCCATTCGAGTCCTTTTTTCGGCAAGTGAGAATAAACTGTCCGAGATCATGCATGAGTTTGCCAAGAATGCATCAGGAAAAACGCCGCAATTAAAAACATTCCAATTGCAGCTGCCAAACGGCGAGATCTATCCCGGACAAGGGAAACCAGATTTCATGGACAACCAGGTTGACAGCGCAACCGGAACAATTGCAATCCGCGTCCTGTTTGCCAATCCGAACACGTTTCTACTTCCCGGTCAATTCGTAACATTGATAAGCAAAAACAGCCAGGCGAAACATCTGCCCGTTGTCCCCCAGGCTGCAGTACTCCAGGATCGCCAAGGCAATTATGTCCTGGTACTTGATAAAGACAACAAAGTCGAGATGCGTCGTATAACAAAAGGCGATGAGTTTGGCACGGATTGGGCGGTCACTGATGGGCTGCAGGTCGATGAAACTGTTATCGTTGAGGGAATCCAGAAGGTCCGGCCCGGCATGCAGGTCCAACCGGTCCCGGCTGCTGAACAACAGAAGGAGGCCGCACTGTGATCTCCCGACTCTTTATCGAGAGGCCGCGCCTTTCCATAGTCATCTCGCTTATCATTGTCCTGGCCGGCGCATTGGCAATGATGAATATTCCGGTTGCTGAATATCCGGACAATATCGTTCCGCCCGAAATTCAGGTTAAAGCCTCTTATCCAGGTGCCAATGCGGAAGAAGTTGCGGCCTCCGTTGCAGCCCCTCTTGAAGCACAGATAAACGGCGTTGATGACATGCTTTACATGTCATCCAGTTGTACCAATGATGGATCCTATACTCTCTCCGTCACTTTTGCTGTGGGAACGAACCCGGATATCGCCCAGGTCAATGTCATGAACCGCGTTCAGCAGGCACAGTCCAAACTGCCGACTGAGGTAAGCCAACAGGGAATCTCTGTTCGTCAGCGTTCGTCGGATATGCTTGGCGTCATCTTCTTTTACTATGATGACGGAAACAGTGACGTACTTCCTCTTGCCAACTGGGTCAACATCAATATCCGTGATGCCCTGCTCCGGGTTGAGGGAGTCAGCGACGCCAACTCTTTCGGCTCGCACGACTATACAATGCGAATTTGGATGGATCCGGATCGTCTCACTGCCATGGGACTCACCGCTGATGATGTTATCAGCGCAATTCAGGAGCAGAATATTCAGGCAGCAGCCGGTTCGGTCGGTTCCGCTCCGGCACGGGATAACCAGCAGGTTCAGTATATCCTCCGGGCAAAAGGCAGACTCTCGACGGTCAAGGAATTCGAGGACATCATAGTCGCCCGCAACGACAAACTTGGGGTGGTCCGTCTGCGTGATGTTGCCAGGGTTGAACTGGGCAGCGAATCGTACACAAGTGAAGATTCCCTTAATGGGCAGGCGGGTGTTCCGATGGCCGTATATCAGGCTCCCGGATCAAACTCCCTGGAAACGATGCAGCGGGTCCGCGCTGAACTTGTCAAACTCAAAGAGCGTCTTCCCGAGGGTGTAAGCTATGGTGTCATCTACGATGCAACAAAATTCGTACAATCGACCATTGATGAAATCACGATAACGCTGCTCATTACCTTTGTTCTGGTCGTCGGCGTCACATATCTCTTTCTGCAGGACTGGAGAGCAACGCTGATACCGACTCTGACCATCCCTGTTTCACTGATCGGTACTTTCGCCCTGCTCATGGCCATGGGTTACAGTGCCAACACCATTACTCTTTTCGCGCTGATTCTCGCCATCGGCGTTGTTGTTGATGATGCTATCGTTGTGGTGGAAAACGTCCAGCGAATTATGCAGGATGAAGGGCTTAAAGCCCGGGAAGCGGCTATTCGCTCCATGGAACAGGTTACCGGGCCAATTATTGCCACGACCCTGGTCCTGCTGGCCGTTTTTGTCCCCATCGGTTTCCTGCCTGGCATTACCGGACAGCTCTATCGGCAATTTGCTGTGACAATCTGCATGGCAGTTCTTCTGTCGGCAGTTAACGCCCTGACACTCAGTCCGGCCCTCTGTGCTCTCCTCATGCAACCGCCCAGAGCAATCAAACATGGCCCCCTTGCCTGGTTCACCAAAACCCTACATAAATCACGTAATTTATATGTATCTATTGCGGGATGGCTGATTCGTAAGACTGCTATCTCCTTAATGCTGCTCGGAATCGTCTGTGCAGGTTCATGGTATCTGTTTAACACCCTGCCCGGCAGCTTCCTGCCGGAAGAGGACAAAGGATTCATTATTGTTGATATTCAGTTGCCCGAGGCATCCTCTTTTGCGAGAACTCGGGAACTGGTTGATAATGTCTCAACCCGTATTAAGGAAATCGATGGTGTTGATTTCGTTATTGGTGTTCGTGGTTTCAGCCTCATGAGCGGTTCCGGAGAAAATGCGGGTATTGCTTTTGTCGGCTTGACCCCCTGGGATAAGAGAACAACCCCCGATCTCGAGATTCATACAATCCTTAACCGGATACGTGCTATAGCAGCGGCAACTCCTGGAGCAAAGATCAACGCATTCATGCCGCCGGCCATTATGGGCCTTGGAAACTCCAGCGGCTTTGATTTGCGACTCCAGGGCCTTGAAGGACAATCTCCTCAGGAACTCGACGGAGTGGTAAAAGGATTGATGATGGCCCTGAATCAGGATCCTTCAATCGCTTATGCCTTTTCTACCTATTCGGCAAATGTACCACAACTTTCTGTCAATCTTGACCGAACAAAAGCCGAACTCCTCAATGTCCCGGTCAGCCGGGTATTTTCCACCCTACAGGCCCAGCTTGGCTCCCGCTATGTTAATGACATCAACCTGAACGACCGGGTGTTTCAGGTAAGAGTACAGGCAGATACACCGTTCCGTAATACGGCCGAAGACATCACCGCTCTCTATGTCCGCAGCAATGATGATAAGATGGTCCCCCTGTCGAGTTTACTGAGTGTAACGCCGACCCTCGGACCACAGTCGATATCCCGCTATAATCAGTTCACAGCGGCGCAGTTCATCGGTGCGGCACGGCCGGGAGTAAGTTCGGGGCAGGCCTTGACTGAGGTTGAACGAATTGCCGACAAAACACTGCCGGCTGGATACAGTTATGAATGGTCGGGTATGAGCTATCAGGAAAAGAAGATCGGTGGCGAGGCTTTTGTCCTTCTCGCCCTGGCCCTGCTGTTCGGGTATCTCTTCCTGGTCGCGTTATATGAAAGCTGGACCATTCCCATGCCGGTTATTCTGTCGATTACTGTCGCTGTGCTTGGGGCGCTGGCAGGTCTGATGACAGTAGGGCTGCCGCTTTCCATCTATGCCCAGATCGGGCTGGTCCTTCTCGTTGGTCTGGCGGCAAAAAACGCCATTCTGATCGTTGAGTTTGCCAAGGAACAGCATGAACAGGAAGAGCTTCCCATTTATGATGCAGCGATAAATGGTGCGAGGATGCGTTTCAGAGCGGTGCTCATGACGGCTTTTTCCTTTATCCTCGGTGTTTTTCCAATGGTCATCGCCACCGGTGCAGGAGCGGCCAGCCGCCGGGCCATAGGTACAACCGTTTTTTCCGGTATGCTTGCGGGAACCATGCTGGGAATTTTCCTCATTCCGGCACTCTATGCCATTTTTGCCACGGCACGGGAAAAAGTCAGATTAAAATTCATTAAGAACAAAACAGAAAGAATCCGACTCATTTCATAACACTTACGAATTTTAAACAAGGTGATCCTGTAATGAATCAGTCATATTGCGGGTATAAAAACAAAAGAAAACGATATTCACTTACACAAATGACGCTGGTGCTGACCGTGTCGTCCTATATGGGACTTTCCGGATGTGCCGCCGTCGGACCGGACTACTCTCCACCGGCAACCGACTCTCCGGTAGCCTGGCATACGGAAATGAGAGAAGGTTTATCTTCTGAAGCGGCAGATTCTCTACAACTCGCCCAATGGTGGACAACACTCAATGATCCGATCCTCACTGAGCTCATCCAACAGGCCGTCAGTGACAATCTCGACCTGAAACAGGCAGAGGCTAAGGTGCGGGAAGCACGTGCCCGGCGCGGTATCAGCAAGGCTGGACTGTTTCCTGCTCTTGATGCAAGCGGGTCTGCTACCAGGAGTAAAAGCAGCGAAAACGCAGGAAGTGGCACGACCAGCAGCTACTATTCGGCGGGATTTGATGCCGGTTGGGAAATAGATATTTTCGGCGGAGTTCGACGGTCTCTCGAGGCTGCTGAGGCAGACCTGGCCGCCAGCAGGGAAAATCTGCGGGATGTTATGGTGTCACTGACTGCTGAAGTTGCCCTTAATTACATTGATACGCGCACTTACCAGGCTCGGTTGGCCGTGGCGGAAAGCAATCT
>QKJV01000135.1 GCA_003249165.1 Desulfobulbaceae bacterium
CGCAGCAGCTTTTCATATTCCGCATCGCCCGGCTGTAAATCCTTGCGAGGGTTATATTTAGCAGGATTAAGCTGTTCAATCGGAATTTTTTGTATTTGCATAGAATCCATCGGGCGGGTCTCCTTTCGGTTTCGTCTTGCGCTGGCGACCGCCGATAATAATCGCCATCAGGTCTTGCTCCGGGTTTGTCACCAACCGTTCGCAATTCCGCGATACGATATCCCAGATCGGTTCCCATGTCGCCAGTACATTTTTTTGCATCTTCAGCATCGCCTCTGCAAAGTCGGTAATTGCAAAGGTTTCGCCGCCGCCCTTTTTCGTTCCCTTATCGGTTTTCGTAACCGTCGCCGTCCTGCCGAGTTCATACTGCGCATGAAGCAGGTGGTATTTCGCCATGGCATAATCGGCAATCAGCGACACCGGGATCAGATTTAAGCAGTCGGTCGGCTCAAGATATTTGATCGTTTCGGTATATAACTCAGTCGGTGTGGGGATGCCGGGGCGCTGCTCTTGCTCACGCTTCTCCATGACACGCAGATAATCGGGAGGCTGGCGTGGATCAATGCCACCGTTTCCGGTAAACTCAAGTTTTTTCAAAGGGCGATGCCCCGGATTCCCCTCCGCCAATTTCTCGGAAAGCGGCTTCGGTTTGCGCCCTGCGCCCTTACGCGCTCCACCTCGCGGCATAATCATCCCCCCTTTATGAAAAATACGGTAATATTATTCTATGCGTCCGATTTGTTTTTCTTGACACTTTCCTGCGATTTTTCGACAGGTTGTCCGCTCGTTTTGTCTTGTCCCGCCGCACTCCGCGATCCTTCTCATCCCCAAAATCCGTAATTTCACTGTGATTTTCCGGGCAAAACGAATGAAAAAAGCTGTGTTCAATGAAAACAATCAAAGAACGCTCTGAATAGACATGAAGAAAGCCCGCAAACACAGTGTTTACGGGCTTTTCAGAATGTTTTGAAATAGCGGATTTTTTGCGCGACACCCTGCCGCGCTACACGGGACAAAGGGTGTAGAGATTAAGACCGCCCCTCCCGGTTGGTCTCGGAGATGGTGATGGCAGAGTGGCAGGGCTTACAGAGAGCCTGAAGGTTGGACTCATCATTCGAGCCGCCTTTGTCGAGGGGTAGTTTGTGATGGACTTCGGTAGCGGGGACATAGCGACCAGCTTCAAGGCAAAGCTCACAGAGCGGGTGCTTTTGGATGTACAGGTTGCGGATCGCTACCCACTGACGACCGTAAAGCTTGCGGTCAGTCGGACGGTTGGACTGGTTGTACTCGCGAGAAGCGATGGTCTTATGGTCAGGACAATAACGCTCGGTTGTAAGGTTCGGGCAGCGAGGATAGGCACAGGGATGAGGGGCTTTGGGTGGCATGGTGATAACCTCCTTGTGGACTGGCATGAGCGGAATAACAGGAATTTCCGCTCCATATATACTTTTTATCTTTTTTACGCTGTTTATTATTGCAACCCATATGACATAATGGGTTGCACCGACTCGCTCATTCCGCTCACACCCTGATGGAATCTGGCGAAAAGCCGCTCCGAGTTCCGCTCCTAAGCCGTTCCAAGTTCCGCTCACAGCAGCCGGATGCCGCGCCATGTGCGGCGGCGTGTGACGGCTTCGCTTCCGCGCGACACGCCGCTGACACCCTCAAGTTCGTTGTTGAAGCGTTTCTGAGAGACAGGCTTCGATCCGACGGTTGAGCAGTATTCATGATAAGAATTATACAGTTCCTCCCGTAAAACCTCACTGTCAGATTTGATGGTACAGCACTCCTCCACAAACGCCAAGGTGCTGCTGTTGTCGGCTTTGTAGCTGGCAAGCTCGGCACGGGTGCGCTCGGTTTCGGTAAACTTCCACTTGCGTTCAATCAGGCGCTTCAGACCGACCATCGCCCATGCAATGATACCGTCTTTCTCCAGCAGGAGTTTTTCCTTGAGATTACCGTCTTTTTTGTCCTCGGGTATTGTGTGGTCAAAGCGGATCAGGATGAGTCTCCGGTAGAAGCCGTCGCTACGGTCGCTGTAATTCTTGGGGATATTGTTGCAGGAAAATAAGAGCCGCGCAAACGGCTTGAACGAAAAATATTCCTTAAATTTGTGCTGCGCTGAAATATAGTCCTCGCCGGTGATTGCTTTAAACGTACCCGTGTCGCGGATATCACTGGTGGGCAGGTCGGCGAAAACGTTCGCCAGCTTACCGAAAAGCTGCACTGTTGCGAATTTTTCGTCCAGTTCCTGCCACGTCAGGTTTGACACGTTTTCCTGCCGCAAAAGCAAATCCTGCACCACATATAACAGCGTGGATTTGCCGCTGTCCGGCTTGCCGACCATCACAAAAGACTTCTGCGCTTTGTTAATCGGAACGAGGAAATAGCCGAGGATTTCCTGCATTAGCGGGATTTCGGATTCCGGCAGAACGTCGTTTAAGTACCATAGGAACCTTCCGGGTCGTATTTGCCGCCGAGCCTGATGGTACTGAGGATTTTTGGATCATGGGGAGCGAGTTCATCGGTCTGCAGATTGTATAGCCCATTCTCAAAGTTGAGAAGATACGGATTGATGTTGATTTCACGGGTGGTTTTGTCGATGAGTATCTGCCACTGGAATTCGGCGTCGCGGATATCGGCGGCGAGTGCGTAGCGGCTGTTCATGAACGACCGCACCTTGCGTTGGGCGGCTTTGTCGTTTTTCGTATTGTACACACCATTCTCATACATATAGTAACTGTCGGCACAGTAGATGACATTTTCATTTTCGGCAAGATAATCCGCCAAAACACCGGGCAAAAACTTCAGGTTACCCTGTTTGGATATTTCGTACCACGGCGGGATTTCACCGCCCGACTTTATTTTCCGCGCCTCCTGCGAGGAGCAAAAGCTATTGTACAGTTCTTTCTGCAATGAAACCAGCTGTTTCAGGTCGGCGGCTTTAAATCCGAATTTCACCTTGATTTCGGATGTGATAAAGGTTTCCGCAAGCCCGGCATCCCAATTATACAGATAATCGCTTACAAACTGCCGTGCCGTAGATACATCGTCCACTGCATTGCCTTTTGTTTTACATTTTGTCAGCAGCTTGCGGATGCTATCGGTATCGATTGGAAAATAGGCAAGCCCGGCGGGAGACTTCGCTTTGCAGCTGCCGTCCACCATTTTTTGGCATATAAAACCCTGCTCCCCGATACGGCGGCAAGTGATGGGCTTCGTGCCAGATTTATGGAAGTGATCAATTTTACTTTGCGTCTGATCAAAGCTATATTTGGGATAGGGCTTTGAAAGCTGATGGATCGCGTTTTCACCGCCCTCGAACAAAGCCAGATTGGTGATCATTGCGTACCAAAGCGGCTCACTGAGTGTTTTGGCATTCTTTTTGCAGTACTGCAGAAACATACAGCGTCTGCCCGTGGTAACAAGCCCTTTTTGTGAACCGCGCTCCTTGATGGGTGATGGCGCAGCGCCGGGCAGTGCGGATTCGTCGGGGATATCCGGCAGGACAGCTTCCAGCTCCTTTTGTGTGTAGCGGATTTCGGGATTAAACTTAATGCACTCCACCAAAATCGGCTCTTCCTTGCAGTGGAAGAATCCCGGCAGACGAAAAACCCGGCTCTCGTTCACGCAAGCCGGGTCTGCTCCGAAATGGGTGATCAATTTTTTCTGAACGGTTCGGAATCGTTCTGGTATCGCCTTTTTCATCAGCCAGTAGCAATGCAGGGATTTTCGGGTTTTGACAATCAGCGACGGTTCAAGCGGAAATGCCTGTATCTTTGCAAGCTGCTCCTCCAGCGGAAGGTCGTCGCACTCCATAAACTGTGCGTTGATGCGTGTAATCTGGTTATCCTCATGACCGCCGAAATTGATGACAAAATAGATGCCGCGCCCCTGCTCATTGTGCTTTTTCAGGGTTTCGGCAATACCATCGAATCGCCCGGCTTTGACCTCCAACTTCTGCCCAACGAATGCGCTGTCCGGTTTATCGCTGAAAATCCGGATACACACGGTTTCTGACGGTTCAAAAAACGCGCTTAAAAACTCTGCCGGGGAGATAGGCAAACCATTCAAATTGTAATCAGACAAATTCACTCACCTCCAGTTCATGGAGTTCACCGAAGCGGAGACCTGCGGCGGCTTCTGCGATTATCGGCACAGAAAACGCCTCAAAAGGCTGTGTTTCCATGCAGTTTTTGATAAAAATAATGGCATTTTTAAGCTGATTTTCAGGCAATTCAAAGACCAATTCATCGTGAATTTGAAGTAAAGGCATCAGCCATGGGTGCTCGGGCAAGCCGTTTAATATGCGTCCGAGGGCGAGTTTTAGAATATCCGCCGCCGTACCTTGGATTGGAGTGTTCATCGCCACACGCTCGGCAAAGGATTTTTTATTCCAGTTTGGCGATATAATCTCCGGGAGATTGCGTCGCCTGCCCAGCCATGTTTCTGTATACTTGCGGAATCCGGCGCGTGTTTTCACTTCCTCCTGCCAGCGGGAAAGACGCGGATATCCGATTTTCAAGTTACGGATGATGCTTTCGCATTCAGCAAGCGGCACATCCAAACCGGCTTTGAATTTCAGCGTTTTCTGTAATCCCTTGGGGAACAGACCGAAGAATGTGCCAAAGTTGCAGTTCTTGGCGATGGTGCGCCGTTCCTTGTAATTCGGTGCGTTTTTATCTGCCGCCTCGGTAAGTGGGATTTTATAGATGACCGCCGTGGTCAGGGCATGGATATCCCCGCCGGAGCGGTAGGTTTCCAGCATCTTTTCATCCTTACAGTAAAAAGCGCCCACACGCAGTTCAATTTGGGAGAAGTCCAGTGACAGCAGGGTTTTTCCCTCTGGCGCAGTGATGAAGTTGCGAACACCGATGTCGTCCGCACCGGCACGGGGCATATTCTGACAGTTCGGATTTTTTGACGCGAAGCGCCCGGTTTCGGTTGCGAGGGGTAGCAAATCCGGGTGCAGTCGTCCGGTAGCGCTGTTAATATATTTCATGTACCCATCTATATATGTACCTTTAATTTTGCCCCAGCGGCGGTATTCCTGAACCAATTCAAATAGTTCAGTCAGTTCCGGGCGGTTGACGGCGCACCATTCTTTGAGCAGAATGATGGCTTCATCGTCCAGTGCGTCCTGCTCCTTGGCGGTCAGCTTCATTTTGGGCAATTTCAACATATCGAACAGGTATCGCTTGAACGCAGCGGTGCTGGCATTCGCACCAATATTAATGTCACCGATGATGAAAGCGATTTTGCCCTTCAACTCCACCAGTTTTTTCTCAGCCTCACTGCGTTTTTGTTCCATGAGGTCACGGTCAATGGGCAGACCGTTATACCGCATAATTCCCACATACACGGCGGTGGGTGACTCCACTTTTTCTACGATATAACGGTGCTTTGGCAAGAATCGGTCAAACCAGCCGTTCAAAAGATGATACAACTGCAGGGCATAATCTGCGTCGGCACAGGCGTACCGCACGGTTTTCTCGGACTGCGGGTCGAGTTCGTCAAAATGTAAGCCGCCCACGGTGTCCGAATAGGACGGCAGCTGCTCGTGGAAATATTCCGGCACAAGGGTTTTCAGACCGCAGTCACCGAGGGTGCGAAACTCCTTGTCATTTTTATACACCAGCTGCGCCGCCGCGATGGTGTCGTAGCACGGCTCCTGCACCATGATGCCCTGCGCGTAGAGAAACTGGCTCTCAAAAGCGAGATTGTGAGCAATTTTTGTGACGGACGCGCCGGTGAAAAAGCCAGCCAGCCACGCCCAGATTTCTGTCAGTCCCCCAGCATTCTGCCCCACACAGTGAGCGATGGGGAGATATACACCACTGCCTTCGGCAACCGAAAAGCTGATCCCGGCAATGTGAGATTTATGGGCATCCAATGCGGCTTTATCTTCATTCCTGTATTTTTCGTCCGGCGCGGTCTCAAAGTCGAAAGCGACGATGGGCGTGTCGGACAGATAGGTTTGTAATTGCTGTAGGGTGTAAATGGGTTTGTACAATATGATTCTCCTCCTTTGACACAATGCCTAAGTATATTCATATGACAAAGAGAGCGTGAAAAAATGTTGTCCATGTGTAATTGCGGCAGAATTTTCTGTTTTTCTCGTTTTGAGGTCTTGCATTCTGATACACCATATGTTATACTATATGATGGAGGTGATGTATGTTGACTATCAGTGAAGCACTAAAAGTGATTCGGCAAGAACTAAACATCTCTCAAGAAACCCTCGCAAGAGACTTGAATGTAAGTTATGGAACGCTCAATCGCTGGGAGAACAATAAAGTGAAGCCCAGTCGATTAGCAATGGATAAGATAAAGGCATACTGCGCCGAAAATTGCATTACCAGCGAAATTCGGGCAGAGTTAGAAAAATACAGATGAAATTGTTGCGAAATGGTGGGAATGGGCAAACACCACCAAATGAACAACAAAGAGTCCAGTTAATAAGAAAGAGGGGTCGGGGTTATTATGGCGCAGATTGATCTATCAAGAACAAAAAGGATTGATAAGAATCGGAATGTAGTGCATGATAAAGTGTCCTGCACCTACACGGCATTTGAAAATGCAGGTAATAAATATATACAAATTGATACATATGGGCGCGTGGAGCGAGAAACACCTGAAAAATTAAGCCAATCTTTGCAGTTTGACAAGGAGTCAGCTAAGTTCCTTGTTGATTTACTGATCAGGGAGTTCAATTTGAACTTGATGTAGTAGATAAAGAGGAAAGGAGTTGTTAGGCATAACATGAGAACAGTTAATCTGCCGCCCTATGCACCGACACTAATTGAATCAACACGCGCCATCGGCTATACACTGGATGCGGCAATTGCTGATATCGTAGATAACAGCATCTCTGCCTCGGCTTCTTGCGTGAATATTTTTTTCTTTCCAGTGGGAGATTCTTATATAGCGATTTTAGATAATGGTCAAGGGATGAATGCGGATGAACTTGAAAAAGCCATGCGTTACGGTAGCCAAAACCCCAAGGAGAAACGAGATGCTGATGATTTAGGACGTTTCGGATTGGGCTTGAAAACGGCATCACTGTCACAATGCCGAACACTTACCGTCGTAAGTAAACAAAAAGGACATATTGAAGCTCGTTGTTGGGATATTGACCATGTTATTGAATCGTATGACTGGTCACTTATAGCTTTCGATTCCGAAGAAGAAATAAACGCGATTCCTCGTATTTCTGAGTTGAAACAATTGGATTCTGGGACTCTTGTTGTTTGGCAAAATCTCGATAGACTAAAAGTCGGAGAAATAGATTTCAGCCGTTCTATGGCTAAAAAGATGGATGATGTCCGTTCTCATATTTCTCTTGTGTTTCACCGATACATAAGTGGGGAGCCGGGATTAAAACGAATGCAAATCAGAATGAATAATACCATCGTTGAACCAGCAGACCCGTTTCTTTCCAAAAGAAATACTCAAGTCATGGCTGATGAAATTCTCAACATAGAAGGTTCAAAGGTTTTGGTACGCCCATATATTTTGCCTCATATATCAAACTTGAGCAATGAAGAAATTTTCGCTCTTGGAGGCAAAGAAGGGCTTCGTAAGTGTCAGGGGTTTTATATATACAGAAACAAGCGGCTCCTTGTCTGGGGAACTTGGTTCAGAATGATGCATCAAGCCGAGCTTTCGAAGCTGGCGCGTGTTCAGGTAGATATACCGAATGAGTTGGATGACCTATGGACGCTTGACATAAAGAAATCAACTGCTATGCCACCGGAAGAAGTGAGAAATAATCTTGCTTCCGTAATCGAGCGGCTTGCAGAACATAGCAAGCGCACATGGGTATTTCGTGGAAAAAAAGAAACGCGAGATTCAGTAGTCCATGTTTGGCAACGTTTCAAGGGAAAACAGGGCGGATCGTATTATGCCATAAATCGAGATCATCCGTTGGTTGAAGTTTTCGTAGATTCTTCGCCACAGATGAAGCGAAATATCGAAAACCTTTTGAAATCAATCGAGACGGAGCTTCCGTTGAGTTCGCTTTATTTAGACTTAAATTCAGACAAGCCCGTTGAAAACGGTGTTGACACTTCCCAGCAGGAAGTGGAAGTATTATTGCAGGAATTGCTATCTCAAATAACAACGAATGCTGGCAAAACAGAATTACTTGATAGACTCGCTGTTTCTGAGCCGTTTATCAACTTTCCTAAACTTATCGAAAAACACCGGACTGGAGGCAACATAAATGGCAACAACTAAAGCGGAGCTACTGGAAGGAATTATTACAACCGCGATAAACTCAGAGTATCCAGATGTGCCTCCAACTGAAGCAGTTTTCGATGAAAAAGTTGAAATTCTTCGACAATCTATGGCTGTTTTATATCCAGTCACAGACGAGGAGTTTGCTGAAATAAAGCGTAAACTTAAGGCGAACATAGTTGTTCAGATGGATTTGGGTGTTCTCATTAAAGATCGTCAACAACATCTGCCGTGGCTTTCTGCACGTCGCGAATCTTTGGATTTTTTCTTTTGGAATAGATACAAAACCTATTTAGAGCAAGTAAAACATTGGAACCCTCGCGTAACGGGAAACCTCGGACGTGTTTCTGATGAGATCGTTGATTATCTCGGCGATCCTAAAAGTGACACTTCGTTCCAACGACGTGGTCTTGTGCTTGGCGATGTTCAGTCTGGTAAAACCGCAAACTATACAGCCATATGTAACAAGGCGGCAGATACTGGTTATCGTGTCATTATTATTCTCGCGGGAACGATGGAAAATTTACGCCAGCAGACACAAGAGCGGCTTGATGCCGAATTCTCCGGAAGAATGAGCCAGTATCTCCTCGATCCAAAACAGGAGATTGAAAATGTGCCTGTCGGTGTCGGTAAATATGGTCAAGAAAAACAAATCGCTACATTTACATCGGTTACGAAAGATTTCGATAAAAATATCCTCCGGGCTTTAAAGCTGTCGCTTCATAATGTGAATACCACTGTTCTTTTTGTTATAAAAAAGAACAAGAGTATCCTTAATAACCTGATCAAATGGCTCAAGAGCAATAATTTAGATGCCAGGGGAGCCATCAACCTTCCGATGCTCTTGATTGACGATGAGGCAGATAACGCCTCCGTAAACACAAAAAAAGACGATGAAGATCCGACAGCAATTAACGATGCCATTCGTCGGCTCTTGAAGCTGTTTCGGCAAGCCTCTTACCTCGGAATAACGGCTACGCCATATGCAAATATTTTCATTAATCCCGAAACGGAAACAGAAATGCAGGGAGATGATTTATTTCCCAGAGATTTTATATATTCACTGGCACCGCCAACAAATTACATCGGTGCAGAAAACATATTCGGTGAACAAGCTCAGTTCGCTAACGCTTTGCAAGAAATACATCCGCAAGAAATGGACGCCTTTTTTCCGTTTAATCATAAAAAAGACCTTGTAGTGGATGACTTGCCTCCCAGCATGAAAGAAGCAATGGCGTATTTCCTCTTGGTAAATGGGATTCGCGATGTACGGGGCGACATCAAAGAGCACCGTTCCATGATGATCCATGTCAGCCGATTTACTGATGTTCAGAATCATATTAGCGGGTTGGCTCACAACTGGGTTGAAAATATGCGGTCAGACCTTCGTAATTTTGCATCTTTATCTGAACTTGAGAGTGATAAAATCAATAACATTGCCTTCCTAAAAGCAGTATGGCAAAAACACGGTTTGTCAGAAAAGGCAGGAATTAATGGCGTTCCAATGTCATGGCATAGATTTTTATCAGAATACCTCTTCAAGGCAGTTTCACCTGTTGTAGTCCGTGCAGTGAACCAGAAAAACAGCTCTGCGGGCTTGGATTATTATAGTCATCGTGACGATGGGCTTCGCGTTATAGCGGTCGGCGGCAATAGCCTTTCGCGGGGACTTACGCTTGAAGGGTTATGCGTGAGTTACTTCTATCGCCGTTCGCAAATGTACGACACACTTCTCCAGATGGGGCGTTGGTTTGGTTATCGTCCGGGTTATGATGATTTGTTCAAGATTTGGATTAGCATTGAAGCCATTGATTGGTATGGCTACATAACCGCAGCCGCCGAAGAATTAAAATTGGAAATCACTCGAATGAAGGATGCTAACCAGACGCCGATGGAATTTGGGTTAAAGGTTCGCCAAGATCCAGCTTCCCTTATAGTAACGGCAAGAAATAAAATGCGTTCTGCAACATCTGTAAAACGCCCGATTACGGTATCCGGACGTTTGCTTGAAACTCCACGCTTAAGAGCAGACTCCAAATCGCTCCAAGAGAACGAAGAAGCTTTCAGGGATTTTATAGCTCGTTTACCTGAAATGGGACAACGCGTTTCTCGTGATGGGATCAATTTGTGGGAAGGTGTTAACAAAGACGAGATTGAACAGCTTATTCGCGACTTTAAAACCCATCCTTGGCATTTGTCTTTTCAAGGAGCGGCGCTGGCTGACTTTATTAAAGGTTGCTCTGATATAACCTCTTGGGATGTCGTAATTGCGGAAGGCTCTGGAGACGAAATCTCTCTTTCCTGTGGGGAAGCAACAATTGACATAAAGACCGAAAGCCGTATTGTCAAAGCTACGAAAGAACAAATTAGCATCAGTGGCACTAAAGTTCGTGTAGGTGCTGGTGGTGTAGCTCGACTTGGATTAACGCAGGAACAAAAAGACGAAGCGGAAGACAAATTCAGGAAAAACAATAATAAAAAGCACGTTCCCGACAGTGCATATTTGAAAATCAATCGCAATCCAATTCTTATGCTTCATGTGGTTTCGGTTGATAGAACAAAAACAGATGCCCAGGGTATTCTCAGAACACAGATTGATGAGGGATGCCAAGTACCTGATTATCTCTATGCTTTGGGAATAGGAATCCCAGAAATAGGAACCGAACGAATTGCGTACTACATGGTCAATATGGTTGAGCTTAAGAATTACTACGATGCTGAGGAGGATGAGGACGAATGAGAATAACGCCAGAAATCCTTGAACGACAGTGGAACAGCATCACATACACAAGCGGTGGTTTTCTGCAAATCGACACGCAACATCCACTTGAGTGGCATATTGGCTACCAGTCGATTAGCCAAAGGACACTACTACTGGTAAGTGATGCGGAAATCGGAGTTATTGAATCCTCGAAATCAATGATTGTTAGCCGTCGTAGGCGGGAATCTGACAATCGTTGGACGCTCTCGTTTGAATTGCTCAGAAACGAGCAACAAAGCGTATTCGCCATACTTTGCTGTGATATTATCGAAAATTCGCGCCCTGCGGCAAATGAAGCCGAAGCTCTTAAGCTGGTTATAAGCAGATATAGACAATGGAGCAAACTGCTTGAGACTCAAAGAAGTGGTCTTATGGATGAGTACAGCCGCAAAGGGCTTCTCGGAGAGCTTCTGTTTTTGGAGGAGAGGATTGATTCGGCACCATCAACTTTAGTAGCGGTTCAAGGTTGGTCTGGTGCCGACAAAGCTGATCAGGACTTTATGTATCCTGACGGTTGGTTTGAAATAAAGAGCATAGGTGCTTCGGCTACAAGCGTCACCATTTCATCTCTCGAACAGCTTGCTTGCAAAGATGCTGGAGAACTGGTTATTATTCGCATCGATAAAGTTGCCCCTGAAAGAACAGGAGCGATATCGTTAAACGATCTTGTACACAGAATCAGCGCAATCCTTGTCAGCAACGCCGATGCATTGGACTTGTTCCGTACAAAGCTAAATGAGTACGGCTACATTGATCTGCAGGAGTATTCAGAACAGAAGTATTTCTGTTCGGGAACGCAACGATTCCAAGTGGATGAGAGTTTTCCAAGGCTCACAGTTGCGAATGTGCCGACGCAAGTAGCTTCGGCGCATTATGAATTAGATTTGCCAGCACTGGCAAACTGGGAAAAGGAGTAAAAGGATGGATGCACAAGAATTTAGAAAAGACTTCCTCGAAGATATAAAAGCCGATGCCTTAGCATCCGGTGAGGGTTCTTGTGCCTCTTTTGTGTCCGCATTCGCTCGATATCTCCAAGAAGCCGATTTTCTTTTGGATTTTACATCTTCATATTTTGAAGGAACAGGCAAACAAAACAGGAAGATCCGGGTCGACGGATACACCTACGATGAGTTTGATAAAACCATGAGCCTTATCATTGCTGATTACGATGTTGCTGATGATGAGCGAGTTCTCGCTAAGACTCAGGCTGGGCAGTTACAGAACAGGCTAATCTACTTTATAGAAAATGCTCTGAACACGCAACTTCACAGAAATGTGGAGATGAGCCGCCCATGTTCGGATTTGGTTGATTTGCTTCGTGAAAAGCGCAAAGAGATCCGTAAATATCAACTACTCGTTTTTACCACAGCAAACATCAGCTCAACCATTAAAATCCTTGAGTCACCGGAAATTGATGGAGTACCGTCTGAATGCCAAATATGGGATGTTGAGCGTCTGTTCCAGCTTTGTGGCTCTGAAGCAGGAAGAAATATAATTGAAATTAACTTCAAAGAATATTCAAGTAAGGGTATCCCTTGTTTGGAAGCCAGCGGAGCCGCAACAGATGATTTTGATAGCTACCTTTGCATAATTCCGGGAACGCTTCTCGCTGATATATACGACAGATACGGAAGTTCATTGCTCGAAGGAAACGTGCGATCATTCCTATCGACCAAAGTCGCTGTGAACAAAAAAATCCGAACAACGATTTTGCAACAGCCAGAGCGTTTCTTCGCTTATAACAACGGTATCTCTGCTACAGCAATGGATGTTCAATTTGAGCAAACAGAAAACGGTATGTTTCTTGTCTCGGCAAAAGATTTCCAAATAATCAACGGCGGTCAAACGACAGCATCGCTTTCGAGTGCGAGATATAACTATAAGGACAAGGCATATCTTAATGTGATTTTTGTCCAGATGAAGCTGACGGTTATCAAGGGTTCATTGGAAGAGGAAGCCTCTACTACGCTTGTACAGAATATATCACGTTCTTCGAATAGCCAGAACAAAGTCAGTGATGCAGACTTTTTTTCAACACACCCATTTCATGTTCAAATGGAGCGTTGTTCCCAGCGGCTTGGTGCGAGAGGCACTGGCGGCTTGCAGTTTGAAACAAAATGGTTTTACGAGCGAGCGCGTGGGCAATACCTTCAGAAGCAGATGCGGATGACTCCGGGCGAGAAGAAGAAATTCTTGTTGCAAAATCCAAAGGATCAACTTATAACAAAAACTGATCTTGCAAAGGTGCGCAATACATGGGATGGGCTTCCGCACATTGTCAGCAAAGGCGCACAAACAAACTTTACTGAGTTTGCTCAAAAAATCAGCGATGCTTGGGAAAAAGATGACGGTCTTCTTTTTGGAGAAAAATACTTCCAAGAGTCGGCTGCTCTTTGCTTGTTGTTTCGATTTACCGAGAAAATGATCCCTCAACAAAGTTGGTATCAGCAAGGGTATCGAGCCAATATAGTAACCTATACCATCGCTTTATTTCATAAACTTATTAAAGATAAGTGTCCTAAGAAGGATTTTGACTTGATGGGGATTTGGAATCGTCAAGCCATACCCGCTGCCGTTCAGACTGCACTGGTTGAACTGTCAGAACTTGTGTATGATAAGCTAACCGACCCTCAGCGCGGAGTTGAAAACGTAACTCAATGGTGCAAACGAGAAGGTTGTTGGAAAAGCGTTCAAGAAATCGAATATAACCTGCGCGATGATATCGTGGACTGTTTAATAGGGCAGGAAGATATACGCGTTGTCGTGCGAGAAGCCAAAGCTGATCGCCGGATTGAATTAGACGCTGATGCCATGACAAAAGTGGTTGAAATAACTGCCACGCAATGGCGAAGCATAATGGCATTTGCAGTAGGCAAGAAGATGGTTTCGCCAGAAGAACTCACCGCCTTGCGAATTGCCTGCCAACTTCCGATGAAAGTGCCAACCCCGGCACAAAGCAGGAAATTGATTGTTTTGCTTGAAAAAATATACGAGGAGGGTTTTAAGCTGTGAAATTAATAGTGCGAAAAAAGTATAGTATTGTCGATTTGTTCGCTGGAGCTGGCGGGCTGAGTTACGGCTTCCTCCAAACAGGACGCTTTGAAGTCAAAGCCGCTTTTGAGAATAACCGAAATGCACAAAAGACCTATAAAAAGAACCATGGCGATGCCGTAGTTTATGATGATGTTGCCGATGCCCTCACAGTTGAAATTAAACAGAAGCTCGGCATGGTAGATGTTGTCATTGGCGGTCCTCCATGTCAAGGATTTTCCAATGCCAACCGACAAAAGAACCATGCCATTAGCCAGAACAATTCGCTTGTAAAAAAATTCGTTCAAGCGGTACTCCATCTGAATCCTACAGCGTTTGTGATGGAGAATGTAAGTATGCTTCAATCAAACGTTCATCAGTTTTTCGTAGATGAAAATGACAGCGAAACGATAAAAAAATACAGAATCCAAACAACTGCTACGACCATACCCTTACTTGACGCTGAGTTCCTATTTGAAGGTGCTGAAGATGTTGTAGCTGATGTTGAAACAATAAATCGATTCTTGTGGGATGAAGAAAAATACCTCGTTCTTAATGTCATATATAAGAATCGCAAGAACGGTAACAAGCTCATAGTAGCTTTGACAAAGCATCAAAAAAAGCTATTAAAGCTTGCAGATGTTCTTTTGACAGTAAAAGGTGATCAGCATTTATCTGAACAATGGAGAGCGGTTGGGCGAGCTATTCGAAGTTATTTTGAAGGCAAGTTAACTGCGATGGAAGCCGAAAAATTATGCGTTTCTATTGAACCAGCAATCATGCTTCAGAGAATGCTCTCTAAAGCACTGGAGATCCATGAAAATAAAATTGTTGTTGCTGGGTATAACAGAAATCATGGATTGGTTGCGGAAGTGACCTCTATGGCAGTTATTGAATATATAAAAAAAATCCTCGGTGCATCAAGTAGTGGTTATGTCATTAAAGACGGAGTATTATCCGCCGCTACTTTCGGTGCACCGCAAAAGCGTATGCGCTTTGTGATTATAGGTATCAAAAAAGAACGCGCTTCAGAGGGAGTGGACTTACCCAAGGGGATGGTTGCAGAAGACAATTTCAATACAGTTTGGAATGCCATTTCTGATATTGAAGATGTCGAACCCTCTTCCGATGTTTCTGTTGGTGATGAGGGCGTTGCATTACTTCCAAAGAAAGTAAACGGTTTAGGTGGGCAGTTGCGAGATTCAAAAAAGCTGTATAATCACGTTGCTACCGACACTACACCACAAGCTTTGGAGCGTTTTAAGGCAATCCAGCAAGGTGCAAACTTCCATAGTCTTGCTCCTGAATTGCGGACTACCTATTCTGATCCTAAAAGGACGCAGAACACAATTTATTTACGATTGAATTATCAAGAGCCATCTGGTACCGTTGTAAATGTTAGAAAATCTATGTGGATCCATCCCGTGAAAGATAGGGCATTAAGCGTCCGCGAAGCGGCGCGATTGCAAACTTTTCCAGACAGCTTCATCTTCTGCGGAACAAAAGACTCTCAATACCAGCAAGTAGGCAATGCAGTGCCTCCGATATTAGCTAAAGCCATCGCAGAGCATTTGTGTCGTTATCTTGATGGCGATAACGATTGCAACCTAGTTTCACCCGCCCGGTTAAATAAATCTACGGACTAACCCTGATTTGAAACGCGACGGTTTGGGTGAGGACTTGTATGTAGAATAATATTAGAACTGACATCTATTGCCAGCCAGGGAATAAGTGCCCGAACCCTGTCCAAGATAGTTAAATTGCATCGAAAAACAATGATTGCGAAGTCGGTTGCATACCTTTACACGGACTAGTGTGGGCGGTTGCATGAAGGCTAGTCTGTGTTTTAGTATTAGAACTGATCTCTATTGCCAAACATTGACCGTGGCATTGATACAATGCTACGGTCAACTCTTTTATTATTCATATCAAGAAAGCCTGCAATACAAGGGATTTGCCCCATAAGGGTATTCAAAATCCTTTGTAATGCAGGCTTTTTCTGCGTTATGAGGTTTCTCCGGCACTTCCGGCGCAAGGGGCGATTTGAATACCCCTTGAGGAAAAATAAAATAGTTCTATGAAAAATAACGGAGTACAAGGAAAAATAAAAGGGTTCTATTTGTCCGAGCACACAGTATTTTCCTACATTTTTGGAACCAGGGTATGATAATCAGGAGAACTTTTACTTATATCCCATTTTCCAACCTGCATCTTTTTGATTCGCTTTCCATCGCCAAATTCAAGAAGATCAGTTCTCAAGAGATTATTAAGAATTTTATTAAGGCTTCCAAGTCCATAGGATGACAACAGAAATGCTTCTGCTGGGTCACAGAGTTTGCAATAAGCCCACAGCTGACCGAGGTCATGCAGATTGAGCTGAGTTTTCTTTGCTTCAACGAAGAAAATCTGTGTCTTCCCGTTTTTTATTACTATGCCGAGGACATCAATCTGAATATCCAGACCAATAGTTTGGGGATAGCGGTCAATTACTCCATATTTTTCGAGAAACAAATCCAATGTCTGTGAATGGGAATCAACAGTTATTATGGTTGCTCCCTTGTATTTGTCTTCGAGGTACTGTTGAAGCCAAATCCGCATCGGCTCATATAACTCGACCTCTTTTTTGACATTACTCGCCATATCCTAAATACCTCGCTAAATCAGTCCAGGAATCAAAGTGCATACCTCTAATTTCTTCAGGCAGAGAGGCATCATTTTCTCCGGGGTGTATTGGCTTATTTGCACGCCGTACTGCTTTTTCCCAGTAGAATTTATGCGTTTTGACTGGGTCAATAAACTCCAGCAATTCTTCGGCATATTTTTCAAGGGAGTCCTGTTTGTGCCTAATATTAAAGCCGACGGGCAAAAATTCATTTGCAAAAACTTTAACCTGATGCTCCTTCTTCCAGAAATTTGGCTTTCCATCATTACACTTGACGAGGTTGCCATCTCTGAAGTTGGGGTGACCAAAATCAATGGTTTGCACAGGAACATCAACATCTTTAAGCATATTTGCGATATCGATGACCATGTACCAGTTGCCAGGAATTTCTATATACACTCTATGAGCGCCCTCCTGGCCAAAAGCAATATTGCTTTTTCTTATGTAGCCAGTAACATCTGCAATGCCGCGTAGCAGAGTCTTCTTTTGGTCTATAGCAATCGCGAATAGTTCGGGATTCATTCTCATCGTTGAATGATGCCGCCCACCACCAATCAGTCTGAGCATCTCTCTAATGACATACTCATCGTTCGGCTTGGTAAAAGACATTTTTGTTGAATGCTGAGATTCGGTTACCGTTAAAGCATGGCCAATCAACGGTTCAATGATTGACCGGATATCAACTATGCTTGCTTTAACATAAATAGCTACATCTTTTAAGTCATCTGTATATAAATTCTTATATGGAATATCAATAGTGACGGTAGTGTGCGTAGCGTTCTGCTGTATTTCACCATTTCCAAGAATCATACCAAGCATATAAGCCATTTCTATATTCATAATAATTTCCCTTCCTTTACAGCGCGAAACCACGCTCGAAATCTTCAAGATAACCCTTTTCCGCAATAATACTACGGATTTTATTTATCTGGTGTGTTATTTTATACTGAACCATTTATTCCGCCCCTAATACACGACAGATTTGGTCTGCAATTGCTTTGGCCATTAGAGGCGGCACAGCGTTTCCAATTTGCTGTCGGATATAAAGCTTCGGCCCAATAAACACAAATTTATCATCAAATGACTGTATTCTTGCAGCCTCACGGGGAGTAATTGCGCGATGTAAAAACGGGTGATTGTTTGTTCCGTTAGAGGAAGCATCAAAGCGTGTGTCAATCGTTGGGGAAGGTTCGTCCCACTTAAGACGCCCCCAGGTACCAGAAAACTGTTGGTTACCGACTAATTCTGCAGGCAGATGTTCCTTACCGCACTCTGCCGGAATCATTTCAAGTTTCTTAATTGCGATTTTTGCATGATTTGAAGCCTTGTGGTTAAACAGCTTCTTACTACCTTTGCGCATACGTATTTGGTAATCGCTGGTTGGCTCCGTGGTGTATTCTTGTTCAAAAGCACCCTCGTTTGAATTCAAATATGCGAGGTCAAAAATTGCATCTCTTACTGTAACCGGTCTTTCACTGGTTTGTACAGGCAATGGAATGCTTTTTTTCTTGGAGCAAATGAAAATGGCTCTTTGTCTTGCTTGTGGTACACCAAAATCGGACGCTGTCAAAACACCATGCTCGACAAAGTAACCCATTGCACTCACTTTATCTATTATTTGGTCTTTAAACCAACCAGCCGAGGTGGATAACAACGCTTTTACATTTTCAATAACAAATACTTCTGGCTGCAGTATTTCGACGAATCTCAGATATTCATTGAACAGAAAATTACGCGGATCATCAAGCCCCAGTTTTTTCCCTTTTAATGAGAACCCTTGACACGGTGGCCCGCCAATAATCATATTAACCCGTCTTTTTCTACATAACTCGATAACCGTAGCTTTCACCGCGTCATCGGTTATGTCGCCAAACACGGTATCAGTGGCTGGCATATTATACTTGAAGGTTTGCAAGGCCTTTTCGTTAAAATCCAGTGCAACCTCGGTTGTAAAATGCCTGTTTTGTTCCATTCCGTAAGACATTCCACCGGCACCGCAGAATAAATCTAATATTCTAAAATCCATCACTTGCACTGGACACCTCTTTTTCTTTATTAGGATACGCTTAAAAATCTCCTTCCCGTCAATTTTCGGCTTAAACAAATCGAATTCGTTATCAGAGCCATGATTTGCCTCGCCGACGATTTCAAACTGCTCCTCATTATGATATTTCAAGTATGTCAACGGAACACCCATAATACCTGGATAGTCCATTGGTATTTCCGATACCTTCTTAACATTAATTGCATCATAATTATCGTACTTAGGATATTGTTCTGGGTTATATATAGAAGTTAATTCCAGACTTAGATGCTTTCTTTCTGTATCTAAGTTTGTCAACCACATTGCGTTACCCAAGCTTCTCCATTTTTGACCGCTTTCGTCAATCCAAAAGCGTGTTTTCCTTGGAGCGGTATCATCAGGGACCTTGAATGCCATATCTCCAAAGCGATATCCTATCCATGCTTGGCCACTCTTAATGTAAGGGAAAATTTCTTTATATGTTATTGCATTTTGATTACCGATAAGCAAATACTTCTTCTTATACTTTACCAGCAACGAAAATAAATCTGCAAATTTTGAAAAAGGCGGGTTAGTGCAAACAATATCCGCTTCTTTCAAGTATGCAACGCATTCATCACTACGAAAATCTCCATTGCCCTTGAGCTTTTGAACATTTCCTTGAGTTCTCAGAAAAGCATCGATAGCCTCGTCACTACAAAGCGATAACATA
Source organism: Desulfobulbaceae bacterium (assembly GCA_003249165.1). Classification (GTDB taxonomy): domain Bacteria; phylum Desulfobacterota; class Desulfobulbia; order Desulfobulbales; family SURF-16; genus SURF-16. The sequence goes on from QKJV01000135.1 coordinate 19,427, forward strand.
TCGGCTGATAGACCCTCTACAATCATGACATATGCATATTGATTATCAATGTCGCATCTTTCGTTGTCTTGCAACTTGAACTTTTCAACAATCCTCGAACCTTTATATGATGTACAGATTAGTTTTTTGAGTTTTAAATATCCAAAATTTATCAGAAAGTATTTTGCAAACGCAGATTCGTATGGATCATCGCAATTGCATAAAACGGTTTTTCCATAGAACTGTGAAGCATAGTGAAAAACTTCTTCTGCAACAGTATCATAATCCGTGTACCATTCATCGGTATTGTCGGAATATCTTGCTTTGTTTAGTATTGAATTTCCGCTCATTTAGGTACTGCTCCTTTTTTTCTAATAGCAATAATATTCAAAGTCTCACTTAAATGCACACTTACCATATAGGGCTCTGACCTTGATATTGTCATTTTCGACTTTAAATTCGACATTTGAATAATTAGATGGGGGATGAACCTAATCTCTCTTTGTTTCCATGATATCGTTGAGGTCACAGTTCAAAGCCTCACAGATTTTTATCAATATGTCGGTGGTGATGTTTTCACTTTTACCGAGCTTCGCAATGGAGGCAGAGCTGATGCCGGCTGCCTCCTGCAAGTCTCTCTTCTGCATTTCCTTGTCGATAAGCATTTTCCATAGTTTGTTGTAACTGATTCGCACCATTGTATGCTCCCTCCAGTATTACTAATTATTGAACCCAGAATCTATCATCATATCGTAGTGCTGTTTTTGATTCATGGAGGTAAATATCATTTCAAAAATGCTTCTACACTCGGCAGCGTTCAAGCATCCTTCAACATAATCCATACCATCGTTCATGCCGACGGAGCTTGCGTTAATATAGGCGAGCATCGCGGATGCCAGTTGGAATTTCTCTTCGTCGTCATTCCCGTTCTCGTCCTTAAAATTACCCTTGGCTTTGCCGTCTATCAGAATGACCTTGCGGAGGGTGGCTCCCTCATACCCGCAGAGCTGTAGGAAATAATACTCTAGGATTCGGCGAATGACATTCATCAGCGGAACTGCTGACTTGATCTCCTTATACTCGTCCCACAGTGCGGCATAGGAGTTTTTAACGGGGTTTACATTCATTCGCTCCGTCGGTATCTTGGGATTAACATCGTCTGAGAGTTTTATTGAAGATTTCGAGTCCAGCTTGCGAATCAAATAGAATGAAACATATTCATACTTGAGAACATAGCTGTAGGTAATCTCCCTATGAAAATAAGCGTTGTGCGTGAGGATGAAAATCTGCTTGATAAAGTTACCCTCGACCGTCCTGTTTCGGTTGTCCGCATTGTTTCGGCAAATCTCTATCATCTGCCGTACAAGCGTACTCACAATGAAAAGGCAGCCACTGTCCATACTGGAAACTGGGTCATCAATGACGACTATCTTATCCCTTGCTTCTCCGTCCGCCGATTCACTGCCATATACAAGATGATAGAAATAAAGGAATGCAATAAAATTCTTTTCACCTTCGCTCAAATTCTCGGCAATCGAACCGTCCGGTCGGCGCACTTCATAAACATGGTCTACGCCGGGTTTCGGTTCCAGGCTGAAGCCCTGCATCCCGGAATCACGCAACATAAGATTAATGCTATCCTTGGCCGTTTCGGTTTCCACCGTATCACTTCGTGCTGCTTTCAATTCAGCGTTGATTTTCTCAAGTGCTTCCGAGTGAGTCGTTATTTCACCTTCAAATCCGGTGATTTCCGTACCCAGATCGGCATCACTCTTTTTATATGCAGCAATAATATCCTTGAGCCGGAATGCCAGTAGAGAAAACGCCAATTCTGTGCATTCGGCTCTTTTCTTCGGTCCTGCATCAACAACGGCATTGTTGGCGTCAATCAAAGCGTTGAAGCCGGATATGATTTCGACAATTTCTTTTAGGATAGGCGCTATTTCCGTCAGAGTTACGACCTTTGCCGGTTCTTCCTGCTTTCCTCGTATAACCTCGACGTTGGATTGAATTGCGGATTTCAAAACCACCAGCTTATCGGAAAGCGGCTTTGTGTCGATTTTGGGGTAGACTTCGCTCGGAAGAGTCTCCAAAGGTACATACAGGTCGTTTGCCGTTTTCCTGTAGAGAGTCAAAAACTCATCCAGGCGAGCAAGGTTTTTCTGGTATCTGTCATCAAAGCTGTCGATTACGGTCTGCTCGAAATCGTCATCCAGTTTTCTCCTGCAGTATGGGCAGCGACCTTCTGCGTGTTCGGTATAGGCATCGTGACCCTGGCGCATCCATTGAGTAGCACCGATATTGCGCAGAAAGTCTGCCAATTCCGTAGTCGCACTGTTTACGATTGCCAAAGACAAAACGTCGCTTCCATCGAGTGAATCCAAAACTGCTGTATCCTCGATGGAAGAAAAGCGTGAATATCGCTTTGCCGTGTCGGAGTATGCGGAATCATATAATCTACGTAGTTCCTCGATGTCTGTATCTTTTGGCGCATGGCGCATAATTTCTTCCGTGAACGGCTTTGATTTACCCTTGCCGTCCTGCATCTTTTCAAATTCTGTGCGAAACGCTTCTTCGCGGTCCCAGCACTCTTTATAGAAATCCTTTTGCAACTTCGTTTTGGCCGCCGTTTTCTTATCCCGTTGCTCAGTGGCTGCAGTTTTTGCTTTACGCGCTTCACCACGCGCCGCTGTTTTTTCGTCTATCAGCTTTTGCGCGGCATCGTTTTTTGCGTTCAGAGTAAAAACTCCCGGCATATTACGGTAGCTCCGAAAATTACCGTCAATGAAAGCTTGATTGTAGACCAGCGGTAAATAATCCCCAAAGCCTCTGCCGGGAGCGTAGGTAACGCCGGTGCCGCTTTGTATGGCTTTTGCTACGGTAGATTTTCCCGTACCATTGTTGCCAAAGAAGAAGTTCACATAGGTCAGTTGCTCCGTACAGGCGTTAGTACCTTTGTAACTTGCGTCAGACAAGTCAATGCGGATTATTTCTGATGGAATTTTACTCACAAAGGCACCTCCTTACATAGGTCTGGGTATACCGGGAATCCCGGCTTCGTCCAGAGCCTCGAATACATTAACTTTATGAACCGACCACGCGCTGTGGTTGAGGTCGGTAATGGCACAATCCATGTTCAGGTCAAAAAACACGGCATTGCGTTTGTCGCACAATTTCTGCTGCTGTATCGGCGCGAGAGGATGAAATGCGATTTTTATGTTCTTTCCGGCAACCCGTATCATCTTTATGTAAGCAAACATCGCCCATTGATTTGGGTCTGTCGTGCCTTTCATTTCTGTGTTTTCACGGCAGATGATTGCGGGAAACCTCATCAGTTCTGCTTTTCCATCATCGGAGAGGGTGGAACATCTATCAAATATCTCCGTTGGGACAAGATACTTTGTTAGCGCACGGCCGACTGGCACCGTGACAATATTATCCTTAAATACATCCTCTTCGCAGGTGACAATCAGCTGATAGTATTCCTTACTGAAAGACTGAACCGCCATGAGCTGCTCGGCACTGACACTTGGCGTGTTTTGCGGATAAGTGATGTAATTATTGAAGTTGACTATACCGCCGTTTTCGTTTGTAACATTGACGTTTGTTTTTCCTGTCTGCTGCGTGGTCGGAGTGATGGCTGAATCGGCTTTCTTTACAGTTATTTCGTTGCCCATGCGCCGTCCTCCTTAAAGATTGAAATTTATCGTACCGTTATTCGTCAGATTGATGTTGTTCTCTCCATTCTGAACAACATTCGTCTGGTGCTGAATAACGGTTATTTTTTTATCTTCCTTATCTTCATCGGCGGCACCTGATGGCTCTTCGTCATCCACGACCTCCGCCTCAATTGTTTCCGATTCCTCTTGGTCGTTGTCCTCGGGAATTGGGAACAGCTTTTTATATAGCTCTGCTATTTCCTTACGCAACCGTACCGTTTGTGGTCGCAAAACTTCTCGCAGTTGATCTCCTTCTTCCAGAGATTCGTTTCGGAACCATAACACGCTTCTGCCGGGAATGGCGCGCAGGAACTTCTCTGAAAGGTAGTAGGTATATTCGTTCAGCACCTTGATGATATCAGTTACCAGTTTCCGGAACCCGTCATCTTTTATTTTTCGTAAATCGTATTGCCAGTTTCGATCAATGGCAGCAATTTCATCAGCGAGGGTGATGGATGTGGCTTCGGCGGAAGGGTCATGTTCAATAATGTAGCGAAGGACATCATCACTGTCGGATTTGAATCTTTCAAGTAATCGTTTGTCATCATCCAACAACTGTTTTATGGCAGAACTCCACGCATCTGCCACCGCTTTGCCGCTTCTAAGAACTGTATCGTTCAGCTCTTGATTTGCAGATGGAGACTCTTCTGGGGTACCCCTTGGGGTGCCTTTTTTCTTTGTAGACGCAGCTTCTTTGATAATTAAGGAAAACAACCCTGCCAGTTTTTCGCTGGCATTATGAAGATTGATGTCGACCAGATATTCTTGAAAGCTATCGCAAAGGCTCTGGATGGCGGCATCCGAAAACTGCCCAATATAGTCTACAAACTCTTCTGGCTCTATGTAAGCGGAGATTTTTTTCGCCAGTTTTGTTATCTCCGTATTCCCGTTGAAGTAAGCCTTATAGGTGCTTTCGCTCAGTTCGTCCAGCACATCCTGACCTTCTTCGGTAACAATCGAATCAAAAAGGGTTTTTGCAAATGCGTGTGTGCTATTTCCAGCGCCGATTACAGGGTGCAGCAAGTTTACAAATTCTGTGAACCTCATATTTTCATCTCCTACCCAAGCCTGTCCGAGCCTATCCGCCACTACCAGTCTATACCGAGTCGATTTTCTATAATAAAAATAGAAGCCGATGAAACCACATCGGTTTCTGTGAAAAGGACAAGCCTACACGATGCTTTTCTAATTATAACATAAAGTTGTGAAAATATCTACCACTTTTGCAAATATCATATTTGCGTTCGCAAGATTGTTTTTAGGTTCTGCAAATTTGTCCTTTCTGATATGGCGTCCGCAGGAGCCGCGGATTATACGGCTCTGAAAATATATCAACATCGCTGAGTGGCCATGAAGCGGTGGAGGTTACATAGAGGTTTCGGGAGCGGTGATAAAGACCGCCTCCGAAGCTCCGATGTGCCACCACCTTAGTTTCGTGCGCTCATTTTAGGCGAAACGGGGTCTGTGTCCATCGGATGCAGCCCCTTTATTTGTTTCCTCCGCCGCTGATGCCTCGGCAAATCACAGGAGGAAACACCATGAAAAACTACCAAAGCCTTCACTACTGCCACTACTACCGTATGCGCCAGAGCGGAGAAACGGTCGAATGCACCCGACAGGAGTGCTTCGCCCCGGCAGAAACACCAACGGTGGACAACCCCTTCATTCAACGCTGGTATTACAGTCCCGACCGCGAGGTGGCGATACGCCTCCCCAGAAACACGATGGGTGACGATACCCACAAGGCGAATGCCGCCGATCTCAAGAGCCAAGAACGCTGGACGGCGAGAGCCGCCAAGCATGGCGACCTCGAAATCGATAAGCCCATGTCCCGCACCGATGACGGAGAGGAGAGCGGTTTCGACATCCCTGACGATGCGGACGAGCCCGTTGAATTCCTTATAAAAAAGGAAACCGTCACATCCATTCGCATTGCTGTTGACGCCCTTACCCATGAAGAGCGGTATCTGTGGGACGAGCTTCTGAGCGACAAGACAAAGGCAAAGATTGCGGAGGAATGCGGTCTGAGCGAGGGCGCTATCCGCAAACGCGTAAAAAAACTCGCACAGACTCTCCGTGAAAATCCCGCTCTCAAAAACTATTTCGAATAATTTCTGCGTTTCGGTACGGTTTCCCTCTCCGCCTGTCCTGTACGAGGTGGAGAGGGACAAGACCTCTCACAAATAAGAAACGGAGGTAAACCGAATGACAATCACCGAAATCGGGAACGAACTGGTCAACATCGCGGAAACCCTGGCGCGTGTAATCTCGGAACTCACCTCGCTGGCTGGCAGCGTGACGAAGCTGAGTACGGCGCTGAAGGCAGACGAGGTTGGCAATCCCGCTCCCAAAGCACCTCAGAAGAAGACCCCGGAGCTTGCCGAAGTCCGCACTCTGCTGGCGGAGGTATCCCGCGGCGGAAAAACGGCGGAGGTAAAGAAGCTGCTTGAAAGCCACGGCTGTGAAAAGCTGTCCGAGGTTGAAAGTGAGTTCTATGAAGAGCTCATGGAGGAAGCGAGGGCGCTGTTATGAGCCATGCACTCCTCTCTCCCTCGGCAAGCCACAGGTGGATTGCGTGTCCGCCGTCGGCACGGCTTACGGAGTTCCTCGCGGACTCGGAATCAAGCTATGCCTCGGAAGGCACCCTCGCCCACAGCGTGGCGGAGCGGAAACTCAATCAAAGGCTCGGCAGAGCCGAACACACGCCCGTCTGCGATGATGCAGAAATGGATGAATACACATCCGATTACGCCGACTTCGTAATGGAGCAGACGGAAGGACTCAAAGACCCGGCTGTGTTTGTAGAGCAGCGCGTTGACTGTTCCCTCTATGTCCCGGAATGCTTCGGCACCTGTGACGCGCTTATCGTATCGGACGGAGTTCTTCATATCATCGATCTGAAAAGCGGACGCGGCATAAAGGTCGACGCAGTAGAAAATGACCAGCTTCGCATCTACACCCTCGGTGCCATGCGGATGTTCGACTTCCTTTATCGGTTCGATACCGTGCGGATGAGCATCTATCAGCCGAGGCTCGAAAATGTGCAGACCTGGGAGACGACCGCAGAGGCTCTCACAGAATGGGCGGAAACCGTGCTTGTCCCGGCAGCGAAACTCGCATGGGACGGTAAAGGCAGCTATACGGCCGGCGATCACTGCCGGTTCTGCAAGGCGAAAGCGGAATGCAGAGCCAGAGCCGAAGCAAATATGGCGCTTGCCGCCTATGACTTCACCGACCCCGCTTTGCTACAAATCTGCGAGGTTGCGGACATCCTCGGCAAAATCGACGAACTGGTATCCTGGGCGTCGGACGTCAAGGACTACGCTCTTGCCCAGGCGCTTTCCGGCACGAAGTATGACGGTTGGAAGGTTGTGGCCGGCAGAAGCAACCGCAAGTACACAGATGAAGATGCCGCTGCAGCCGCGGTCAAGGACGCAGGATACGACCCCTATGAACACAAGCTGCTCGGCATAACGGCAATGACCTCGCTTCTCGGCAGGAAGAAGTTTGATGAGCTCCTCGGCGGGCTGACCTGCAAACCCAAAGGCAAACCAGTGCTTGTTCCGGCATCGGACAAGCGTAACGAACTAAACACGGCGGCGGA
>QKJV01000283.1 GCA_003249165.1 Desulfobulbaceae bacterium
GATCAAGCCCACCCGGCAGTCGGAAGGCACGTCCAGTTGCCGCCGGATATCTTCCCGGTTTGCCGTGCCGATCCGCGCCACCAGCGGCATATCTTCGATTACTCGGACAACCGATTCGGCACTGTGAAAAGGCAGGAGCAACAGCAAATCGGCCTGTCGATAGTCCTCCGTCAGCGAAGCGAGCACATCGTCGTAACCGGGATAACGTTCGGCCAGCCCCTGATAAATCCAGTCCCAGGTAAAATTGGAAATGCCCACCGATAGGATCCCAGCGGCGGACGCAGCGGCAAAAGCGGCCGCGGGGATATCCGCAACGACTAAACGGACCTTAGCGGCCCGCAACGACTCGGCTTCGGCCTCCACCAACCGTTGTCGTTCCGGCAGAAACGCCCGATATGCTTCCAAGGTTTCTTCCTCGCGCATGATCAGGCTGTCCCGCTGCAAGACCCCGAAATCCAAGGCCAATGCCCGCACCGGAACCGAAGCGTCAAGAAATCCGGCAAAAAACCAGGCCGGAGCCGTTGATACCACTTCAACAGAAATTTCCGGATATCGCCGCCGCAAGGTATTGATGATCTGACAGGAACGGCTGGCATGGCCAAGCCCATGGCCGCTGATGTAATAACGAAGGTCACTCATGACGGGACGGAAGCCGGCGTAAATGCATTTATAGTGAAAAGCGAATGGAACCTGATCGTGTCAGGAATATAGGCCGCAGCGGGCCTTTTTCTCAAGGGGATTTTCCATAAAAAATTGGAGACACACTGGACTTCCTGGCAAAACAACTGCTTCCTGAAGATTTGTTGTTCAAAATGCGGGGGGTGACTTTTCAGATGCGCGTATGGGAAGAGCTGCGTCGCATCCCTCACGGCCGAAGCGTTTCATACAGCGAATGCCATCCACATCGGCAAACCGGCCTCCGTCCGAGCTGTGGCCTGCGCCTGCGCCACGAGTCTTGGGGGAATCATCACTCTTTGACACCGAATTATTCGGCAGACCGGCGAGTTGGGAGGGTACGGAGGGGGCATTGAGCGGAAGCTAGCACTGTTGGGGAAAGAGAGAGGAAATTAACAATAGGACGTAGCTCTTAGAGTCATTTTTTATTTAAAAGTAACGTGTCAGATACCTTCTTCAGCAAATTCTTTTTCACTTCCTCATCATCAACAAAATTATTAGTCACACTATCAATTGTAAGAATGGGTAACTGCTCTTTGGCTTTTTTAACCTGTTCTTCAACCGCTTCGTTCAAGGAGCTGAGGAAGTCAATTGTAATACCTTTTTCAACCTCGCGACCTCTGGCTCTAATTCGTGCCAATTCGCTGTCTGGGTCACATTGCAGATGAATTACCAGAGTTGGATGTGGCAATTCTTTTTTTATTTCCTCATAAACTGTCCTGAATGCCAACAATTGAGATCCATATAAACCTATCTCCGCATAGGCAATATCCAAGAGAAATGAATAGTCACAAACTACAATGTTAGTAGTTAATGGTTGTTTTTTTATTTGATGGTAGTGCTGTAAAGTAAATGTTATTTCTGTCTCAAAGGCGTATTTAGATGGGTTAGAGTAAAAAGCATTCCAGAATGGGTTTAGGGTAAAGGACTCAAAAACACCAATAAAGTCAATTTTTTCTAACAAAGAGCAAAAAGTTGTTTTTCCAGATGCTATTCCACCACAGATTTCAATCCGACATTGCTTATTAAACGAAGTGTATATATCACCTTTTTTCATTTATTTGTTCTTTAATCCCTTCGGAAATTTCTTTTTCCGATTTAATTTTCAATTCTAAATTGTTTAATTTTTTTGATTCAAGGTCAAGACGAAGTCTTTTAATCTCATATTCAACTAGTTTAAGATTATTTTTTTGTTCTGAGACAATAGAATATAGATCAGAAATTTCCTCGTTGTTTGACGTTTGATATGATTGAAAAATTTGCCAAGTCATCCATGCCAGTGCCGCTATACTAGCCAAAGTTGCTAGAGAAACTGTCAACGAAAGTGCCTGAGCAGTTCTTTTAACTGTTTTAATCTCCCTTTCTGCCTTATTAAGTGCCGTCGACAATGAGCTTTCGACTTTATGTACATCGTGCGGAAGAGCTTTTTGTAGATATTTATTAAATGAAGCACCCTCTATATGTTTTTCAACATATTCTCCGACAGGATCTGGTCTTTCAGTTTCTCTCTCCCAGTCTTTGTAAGAACTCAGCTTTGTAAACTCGACGCTAATTAAAGGATCTCCAGGCCTAATTGGATAGTCATTTGGAGTAAGATTATGAATAGGAATCATTAGCTTACCTCTGAATCCTGGATTAACTAATGGTCCAGTACCTAAGAGAAGGCCTTTATGAACATGGTTAATAGTAAGGTTAAATCTGACAGCAATGTAATCTGGGAGCAAAAAATTTTCTTTTAATGTTACGTAGGTTATAGAGTTTCTGTGAAAAGTTAAGGTGTCGCTATCATTGATAGTTTTATGGGTCTCTTTCCCTTTATCGTTCCAATATAATATTTCATTTCCAAGCAACATCTCATATGCTGCTGACTTCAGTTGTGTTGGGTTAAATGGCCAAACCATTCCAGTAACCCGAACATAATCAGCGATATCCGCTGAATTTAATAGGGCAGGTAGTATTTTTGGAAATGGATCAATGTTAATCCATTTTTTATTACGCTTTATAGCTTCATCAGTGTCTATCGCATAATCAAAATTATTTTTATTTTGACTATTTTGTGACATCATAATATCCTTGAACTGAAGAATATAATGGATATAATTTATCTTTTCCACACCCTATTAGATCAATTTTTCTAGATAAGTCTTTTTCTATTAATTTACAGAATTTTATTACAGATTCAGTAATTCCATTTATTATTACTTCTGAATCAACATAGTCTAAATGATTCACCACAAGCCGCGTTGGATGGTTTATTAAAATTGCTTCAGCAACAATAGCACTGTCAAATCTAGCGACGCGCCGTGGTGTTTTTGTCACAGAAGTAAATTCTAACAATTGTCTACCACATGCAACTTCATCGCTAAGGCTTCGCCAGTCAATTTCATTTGGCAGTGGACCTGAATTTCCTCCTACACGGATTGGATATGTTCTTATAACGAGCACAATATCGTCTACATCCAATGGGCTTAGACCTGCTTCAGACACGAAGGCTGCCGCTGATGTATCACGACTTGTAGCAAAGGGATAGTAAGGAGAGTGTAGTAAAGACAAACCAAAACCTTGGGTCCCTTCGATAATGATCCTCTCTTGCTTTACCAATAGTTCTCGCATGAAAGGTACAACTGGCCGTACAAAAGGTTTCAAACGATCATCATCCTTAGCCTGTCGAGCTGTACCATCACGACTGATCCGTCTGATAACGGCAGCACCTGTTCCACTTTGCGTAGACCCTATCGAACTACGCAGTGTACTTTTCTTCTCAGCTTTGATTTCATCTTCCGTGATAATCACGGCATTTGGATCTATATACAAACGATCTTGCGAAAGTCCTGTGCGATCAATTTCATCAAACAAAATGTCAACATCTATATAACTGCCGGCGCCTAACACACAGGTTACATTGGGCAAAATGGATGGTGTTGGTAATTGGCGAAGGATAATGGCATTCCCCTTCGGATCAATAACTGTATGGCCAGAGTTTGAGCCACCTACCCGAACCGCAGCCTTTGCTCCCATGTCCTGGGCAAGAAAATGCGCTACCTTGCCCTTTCCTTCGCCACCAAACTGGCCACCAACAACAACCGATACCGGCATAAAAACTCCTCGTCATTCTCTGGCTATATCGGTAACCGACTTTTCGAGAGCCACTATATCCCCATCATTGGAAATTGTCATATGGGCCAACTGTGCGAGTTTGTCCAAACCCATTTCCACTGGATGATTACAAGCCACCTTAAATTCCTCTTCAGTATTTCCATCCGCAACATATCGTTTAGACCGTATATCCTCCGGTGACTCGATGTGAACATGAACAAAGGCCGGCCCGAAGGTTTCCACCATAAAGGCGTGATCTTCCGGGTGGCGGAGGCCATCAATTACAAGGTTGCCACACTTCGGTAAAAGTTTGATTAACTGTTTACATAACCAGCGTTGTCCTGGATCTTTGTTAACTTTATCCCCTATTTCCTGTAATGTTGCCCTGTTAGCTTCAATTCCTTGGGCCTCCAGCATTTGCTTCAACACCTGGCTAAATCTGCTGTAAGAGTATCCTTCCGCCTCAATAAATTTAGCAGCTGTCGTTTTACCCGTAGCTATTGGCCCACTCAGACCGAGAACCTTCCTTTTACGCCAACCTGTAGTTTTTACATGCAGATCGGGAATGATAAGATATTCTTCCTCCTCATTTCCCAATGCTTCAAATTTACCGCTCCAAAAAAACAGGCCGACAATAGCCGAAGTGATGGCATCCAGTTCGTCATGGGTAACAGAATTATGATCAAATTCACCGTCAATACCGAACAGGCGTAAACCACGGGCAAGATATTCGAGGCTGGCCCGTTTGCGAGGAATGCCCATAATGTCTTGTGCAGCACCTGGATAGCTTTCTATAACCGGCACCCCCAGTCTGCGGAAATGGTCGGCAAGTTTCATCCCGCGGGCCGTCAGTTTTTGCATACTAGGGATGAGAGAGGGATAGACGTTGACACCCCGGCGCTTCAAAATTCTTTCGCAAATGCGCATGATGCCAAATTCATCTCGCCCCGGATCATCATCGAAGACCGTAGTTCTGCCGCGTGGAATGGACAGTGGAGAGTCGATAGAGACAACATTCGGCCGGCAGTCCAAAGTGGCTTTAATGATGTCGTCATCAGAGCCAAGGCATTGTGTCTGAGCCATATTGTCCTTTAGCAAACACCAGCCGGACGGCCGCTTCTCGCTGCCAGTGAGGTCAATTCCAACCACCCGAAACTCGTGATTTTTGTCAATGACTTTAAGGTCATTCAGGAAGATAAGAGGCCCGGCAATTCCTTTATAAGGGCTAAGCTGAATCCCACAGCCATCGGCTGATTTTTCTGCCCAGACTATCTTGCTTTTATCTTTAGCAAAACGATGAAGAGAACGAATGATTGCTGCAGGAGCTTTGTATTTTTTTAACAAGCGCCTGACAACTACGTCAAAAATAACCTTCATCCCTTCAACGTCGGCATGGTTGTACTGAATGAGCTTTTTTAGTGCCTTCAGATCCCCCCAGCGATATTTATACCAGAGAACAGGAGCTCCTTCACCGGCCATATCAACCAAGTTATGAGGACGTTTCACGCCAAGCTCAACCTCGATAGCTTTTTGACCTCCTGTAAGGCCGACCCGTTTAGCAAGAAAACGAAGGTCAATATGACAAATTGGCAAATCTATGTCTGGGAATTCTTGAATGATGAATTTGAGATCGAAGAGGGAGCCGTTGAAGGTAACGATGGCTTTTGCTTGTGACACTGCACGGCGAAACGTATCGTCATTGTCCCCCTGGATAAATACGCCATATTCCGTACCTAGACTCCAGCCGACAATGGTTATTTTATCGTAGTATTTGCTTAGCCCAGTCGTTTCGATATCAAGGAAAAGGGTTTCTTCCGGGAATGAGGTGGCAATACGGAAATGTTCGTATCGGGCAAGTCTCGAAACAAAATATGCGATGTCTTTGTTTTCAAGTGCAATTCGGGCGGGAGATAAAGGTGAATTGCTATTATCTGAACTATCGGGGGGAAAAAGAGGTAGAGGTAACTGTTTGATCTGTAGTCGATCGAACTCATCCCAAGAGGTGATGCCGGAACGCCAGAGATCCTGTTCTTTTCTCGGGGTTATCCCCCGCAAGTGTTGAAAGGTGTGAAATAGCATTAGCACCAGAGCCAGCAAAGTATAAATTATATAATTTCAGCAGGTTATCTTGCATACGCAATTGATGAATAGTATCAAATGACATAATAAAAGGCAACTTATCACTAACCGATCGTCATGTTGTTGGAAGCAAATTACAATTACTTTCTAATTTTTTCTACGCCACTTGCTGCGCATGGACTTCGCATTCGATTTTTTCACCCATTTCCTGCTCAGCAATTTTCAAATCGTAACTGGTCTGCAAACTCAGCCGGAATTGGGGTGTCGTGCCGAAGTAACGCGCTAAACGCAATGCCGTGTCGAATCTAATGGACCGGCGTTCCCATACAATGTAGCTGATTCGCGGCGCCGGGATTTTGAGTTCCATCGCCAAGACCTAGGCACTCATTGCCAATGCCCCCTCAAAAATTCTTCACGCAGAATTTCACTGGGGTTGATAGGGCGCATTTTATTGGTAGAAATCATCTCCTGATTGCCTTCTATGTGGAACCATCAAAACACATTTATTTCATCAAACCACGAAAGCCGCTCCGCACCAGCCCTTCACCAGCACAAAATGGCTTTCATATGACCCGATCCCCCCTCAGCCATTTTTTACTCCCAAATGAAAAAACAAAACACGCTAAATCTATGACAACTTTTCGATAGGAAAGGGTCAATCTGCCAAAAAGATATCCCTACAACACTGTCATGACCTCAATGATACTCGCTCGGACAGGGCCGATACCAGTCATAACGGGTCAGGGGCAGACCACTGGCTTGTCGGCCCGACTTGACCAGCAGGGTCTGATGGAGTCCGAGTCTTCCGGTCTCGAACCCATGGGCCGAGCCGGCCATGTAAATCCGCCAGATACGATAGGTCACCGGGCAGGTCAGGGCAATGGCTTGTTCTTTTTGGGCCTCCAGCCGCTTGCCCCATTGTCGCAAAGTCAGGGCGTAATGTTCGCGCAGATTTTCCACGTCGCGGACTTCGAACCCGGCCTCTTCGGCGACGTGCAGTGAAGCACTGATCGGCACCAGCTC
>QKJV01000242.1 GCA_003249165.1 Desulfobulbaceae bacterium
ATCGCCAGTAACCACGCCGACCCCAGACACTGGTTTCCGAAGCACGGCAAATCGATGGATACCTTCCGTGCCGAAGTCAAGAAACTGCTCACCGCAAGCGAAACTCCGAAACCTGTCACGCCCACTCCCACCGAAACAAAGAAACTGTATCGTGTTCAGGTCGGAGCGTACTCCGTCAAAGCGAACGCTGATGCCATGCTCAAAAAGGTTAAGGCGGCGGGCTTCAAGGATGCCTTCATTAAATATAGCGAATAATGCTCCACTCTTTACGCCCGTCGAGAATTTTTCTTCGGCGGGCATTATTTTTTTGCCCACATACTACGGATTTTGCCCCCTCACTGTCCTTTCGATAGTGAGGGGAGTTTTCCTTTTCCCTCGGAACGGAGGGTTATCATGGAACCAATTACAACCGAAACGATTATCAGCGGAAAGGTATACTGCGTTACAGCCGAGTGTTCCTCGACCGCCACTGAAACTGTAAAAAAGAAGCTGGAACGCCTTATTTGCCGCCATGTTTCTGACACAGAAAGTTATCAAACTAAAGACCCTGAAACGCTTGCTATATCTGAGATTGTACGCGAACATACTACTGATATTATAATAAAGGAGTAGGTAGTATGCAGGAAATCAGACAAGCGGACAATGAAAAAATCACAGCTTTATATGAACGCTTAAGCAAAGACGATGATTTTGAAGGAGATTCCAATTCCATCGTCCACCAAAAAGAAATCCTCGAAACATATGCAAAAAGGAATGGTTTTTTTAATATTCGCCATTTCGTAGATGACGGGGTCAGCGGAACGCTGTTCAAAAGACCGGGGCTGGACGCCCTGCTCGACGAGGTTCGGGCAGGGCGCGTCGCCACAGTCATTATCAAAGACCAAAGCCGTATCGGACGTGATGTGCTTGAGGTAGGACTGTTAAAACGTACATTTGACGAGTGGGGCGTTCGATTGATTGCCGCCAACGATAATCTCGACACGGCGAACGGCTTTGACATTATGTCTATTTTTCGGGATGTTTTCAACGAATGGTTCGTAGCCGACACCAGTAAGAAAATACGGGCGGTGTTCAAGGCAAAAGCACAGTCGGGCAAGCACCACAACTCAATCGCCCCTTACGGGGCTATAAGCCGTCAAGCGACGACCCTTTTGTATGGGACATTGACGAACCGGCCGCCGAGGTCGTGCGTGAGATTTTTCAGATGTGCATTGACGGAATGGGGACAAAAGCCATAGCGCTTGTGTTAAGGGAACGGGAGCTTGACCGTCCGAGCATTCACCGCCTCAGACGCGAGGGCAAGCAACTGCCGGAGTATAAATTCCCGAATAATCATTGGTGTGCTTCCAACATAGCTGACATATTGGCAAACAGGGAGTATCTCGGAATTGCAACCTTGAGCAAAGTTACGGTGAAGTCCTACAAGGATAAGACCCACATATACCGCCCTGTTGAGGACTGGACGATATTCGAGGATGCACACCCCGCCATTATCGAGCAAGAAACGTTTGATGTCGTTCAGCGCATTCGAGACGGACGCAGGCGACCGACAAAGCTCGGTGACATGGGCGTTTTGAATGGGAGGCTTTATTGCGAAGACTGCGGTAGCAAACTCCACATCAAGCGGCGGGCAAACGGTGCGAAAGCGCAGTATGTTTATTACATTTGCAGACAGAGCCGAGCAAATTCGGACGGTTTTGGCAATTGCACACCGCATTCAATCCGTCAAGAAATAATCGAACATCTCGTGCTTACCGACATACAGCGTGTGTTTGCTCTTGCGAAAGACCACGAGGTCAGCTTCATTGAAGTAGCGGGCAAAAAGGCGCAAAAAGACAATGAGAAAAGTATTAGAAAGGCAAAAACGGAGTACGCCAAAGCCGAAAACCGCATTCGACAGCTCGACGACATTATTTCTCAAATATATGAGGATAAGGTCAGCGGAGAGCTTAGTTCCGAGCGGTTCGCTAAAATGCTCGGCAAATACGAACAGGAGCAGATTGAGCTAACAGTAAAAATGGATGCCCTTCGCCCCGTGCTTGAGCAGGCTGAAGCGCAGACACAGGGCATTGACAAGTTTCTGCGGATGGTTAAGAGGTTCACTGAGATTAAGGAATTGAGTGCCGAGGTTGTAAGCGAATTCATCGAGCGGATTGAAGTCGGCGAAACGGTAATGGTGAACCCACGGCGGTTTCCGCACTGGGCAGATGAAAAACGGCAAAACATCAAAATTGTGTATAACTACATCGGTGCAGTGCCACAAGAGGGGGAACCCATCACGGCAAGTGCAAGTGGAAAAATAGCCTATAAAGGATAACGGCGTGAGCTTCGAGGAGTTCACGCCATTTTTTTAGGCATTGGGGATTTGTCCGTAAGGCGTGTGTTCTGATGACGGTATCTCAGGCACTAATACAAAAAAGCGCGAGGAGTTTAACCGCATGATTGACGACTGCATGGCGGGCAAAATCGACAAGGTAATCACCAAGTCCATCAGCCGGTTTGCGCGAAACACAGTGGATTGCTTAAATTATATCAGAAAGCTGAAAGAGAAAAATATTCCCGTATATTTCGAGAAGGAGAATATTGATAGCATGGATTCCAAGGGTGAGATCATGCTCACCATCATGGCATCTCTTGCACAGCAGGAAAGCCAGTCCTTAAGTCAGAATGTAAAACTGGGTCTGCAGTACCGTTATCAGCAAGGCGAAATTCAAGTCAATTGCGCTCGATTCCTCGGCTATACCAAGGATGAGAATAAGCATCTGGTGGTTGTACCGGAGGAAGCCGAAATTGTCAAGCGCATCTACCGGGAGTACCTGGAGGGCGCCAGCATGCTGAAAATTGCCCGTGGTCTGGAAGCCGACGGCATACCGAACGGCGCCGGCAAGCAAAAATGGCACACCAGCAACATCAATCAGATTTTGCGGAATGAAAAATATATCGGCGATGCCCTTTTGCAAAAAACCTACACCGTTGACTTTCTCACGAAAAAGAGGGTCAAGAACAACGGCCTTGTTCCGCAATACTATGTGGAAAACAGTCATGAGGCCATCATTCCTCGTGAAATTTTCATGCAGGTACAGGAGGAGCTTATCCGCCGCCGCATCGTCCACACAAGCCCAAATGGAAAGAACAGAACCTTCAGCAGTACGCACTGCTTTTCAAATATGATTATCTGTGGAGGCTGCGGTGAATTTTTCCGCAGGATTCATTGGAACAACCGAGGGAAAAAGTCGATCGTTTGGCGCTGCATTAGCCGATTGGAGAACACCGGTCAGTTCTGCGATGCCCGCACGATATTGGAAAGCACTATAGAGCAAGTACTGATCAATGCCATCAACCAAGCATTGTGTGATAAAGATCATTTTCTCATCACGCTGCAGAAAAATATCGAAACCGTAATTTGTCACGAAAACAGTCATACCCTTACTGCAATCGATAAACGACTTACAGAACTTCAAGCTGAGCTCTTGAAGCTCGCCAGCTCAAAGGCTGACTACGAGAAGGTCGGCGATGAAATCTATCGCCTACGTGAGGAAAAGCAAAAGGCTCAGGTCGAGAACCTCGGTCGAGATGAAATGCAAAAACGTATCACCGACATGAGCGCATTTCTTAAGGAGCAGCCAATTGCCCTGGTCCAATATGACGAGGCGCTTGTCAGGCGGCTGATTGAAAAGGTCACTGTCTACGAGGACAAATTCACTGTGGAATTTAAGTCAGGCTTGACGTTGAATGTAAATGAATAAGGTTAAAAACGAACGAGTCACTCTATGCAGTATGCGTAGAGTGACTCGTTTCAGTTTTAGTTATAAAAAATTGGAACTTGAAATATCAGTTCGGACTATTTCTTGTATCCACATTTAGGACACACACCGTTTTCGTTTAACGCAATACCGCATAACGGGCAACGGTCAATAACCGTGTGGGGCTCGTATTCTTCTGTTGCGCCATTCACTCCGCTTGTAAACGTAATTTTAACAATATTGAGTTTGTCTTTTAGCAGATCGTAAACGATCTTAATCATGCCTTCTACGGTCATGGTCTCTTTTGTAACAACCAAACGACATTCCGGATATGCTGTTGCGAGTTCAGTCTTGAAAGCGGGGCCTTTTTGCTTGTTGGTCGGTGCGCCGTCTTTAATGCCTTGCGCTTCGTAAACACCGAGGATCGCAGGAAGCAGCGGATCATCTTCCCTTAAAACAAGTGCATGGTCAAAGTTCTGCAAAACTTCCCAGGCGGTCTTCTGAATTTCATTACACGGGAAGACCATATTGACTCCCATGTTGACAGTGTCTTCGACTTCAAGCGTCAGTATTCCAGTATGTCCATGCAAATACTGCGCTTCGCCCTTAAATCCGTAGAATCTGTGTGCATATTGCAGGTCCAGTGTGGTAAAACTTCTCATGACAATTCTCCTCATAATATATATTTACGAGTTATTATGCTCCCGTATGCGCCCATATCTGAGTTTGCCGGTTTCCCATTCGCTTCTCTTATATTTTTCATGAATTACATTCGGGGCAGATACCCTTGAAAATAATATCATGGCCGGTAAACTTAAACCCGTGAGTGTCCTTAATGTTCGTTTCCAAATCCGCTATGAAGTCCATTTCTACATCAAAGACCCGGCCACACTTTATACATCTTGTATGATAATGCTCGTGGCATATA
The DNA here is from genome assembly GCA_003249165.1 of Desulfobulbaceae bacterium. GTDB lineage: Bacteria > Desulfobacterota > Desulfobulbia > Desulfobulbales > SURF-16 > SURF-16. The sequence continues at coordinate 4,672 of QKJV01000242.1, forward strand.
TGATCGAAACGGTCGGCTCCGCTTGGCATTTCCAGTTTGCGAATTTCACCAATATCAGACAGCAAATTCAGATTCCTATATACCGTCCCTCTGCTGATATCGGAGTGTTTCTTCACGATCGTATCATAGACCTCGTCAGCAGTGGCATGAAACTGCAACTCTTTTACTGTTTTAAGAACTAAAGAACGCTGAATGGTGTTGCGTTTATTCATAATATTATCAATCCTTATTGATATATATTGACCTAATAATATTATATCTCAATTAGTACATTGTATCAATAGAGATCGCTTTTATTATTTAATTCACTTATTTATAAAGTTCAGAAAAGCATTTGCTTGTTTTTCCAAGTATGGATAGCTTGTTTGAAGTGTCAGCTTGCCGTCCCTTTACTTTCAATCTATCTCATTTTATTGATTCATACAGTGATTCAAACTCATCCTGATACCGGTTGAAAACATCAACAAGCGCTGGATCAAAGTGACTTCCTTGACTAGAAATGATAATCTCCATACTCTTTTCGTGCGAAAAGGCATCTTTATAAACTCGCTTGGAGCGAAGTGCGTCGTAAACATCAGAAAGTGCCATAATCCGAGCAGATAGGGGGATTTCATCTCCCTTAAGACCGTTATTATAACCGCCACCATTCCATTTTTCGTGATGGTACAGAGCAATGTCCATACCCATTCTAAGAAATTCGTTCCTATCATATTGCTGTACGACTTTAGAAAGTGTATCATAGCCTATCTGCACATGGGTCTTCATAACTGCAAACTCTTCGTCGGTGAGCTTGCCGGGCTTAATCAAAATGCTGTCAGGTATTCCAACCTTTCCGATATCATGAAGTGGACTAGCCTTATATATGGTCTCTATAAATGTGCCAGTGACAACATCCGCATATTGGGGGATAAATTGTATTTTTTGTGCAAGCAGACGGCAGAAACTGGCAGTCCGTTCAATATGCGAGCCGGTATCGTCATCCCTGGATTCAGACAGTTTGATCAAAGCATAAATAGTCGCCATTTGCGAAGATGATATTTCCTGAACCTTTTCTTCCACCAGCTGCTCAAGGTGTTGACTGTATTTTTCGAGTTCATCCTCGACCTTTTTCATTTCGGTAATATCCTGAATAGTTCCGTATAAATGTACGGGAATGCCATTGGTGTCAAACTTAGAATAAAACCTTAAATGCACCCATTTTATTTTCCCACTTTTCAGCAGCAGACGGTACCTGGTTGTCCATGGATCTTGCGTAACAAACATCTTATTGAACAATGCAGTCACTTGTTCCAGATCGTCGGGATGAACAAATGAAAAAAACAAATCCGAAGTTGCTAGAGTTGAGCTGTCAATTTCAAGAATGGCATACATCGACTTCGACCAGATCATGCTACCCAAAGTGGGATTTATATCCCAACGCCCCAACCGCGCAATTTCCTGCGCTTCAGCAAGTACTTCGCGGCTATGCGTTAACTCCTTGTTGAGCTGTTCCAGGCGTTTTGCTATAGATGAATGATCCAAAAGCAATTTCGTCAGCAATTCCGTTTGATTATGGTAGTCAATCTCCTTTGCGAAGCTTTCTAACGCATAAGCTCTAATGTCATCATCTGACTGAAAACCATTTGATAAAAAGTCCTGTAGCCTTAAGTTTTGATTGCTCATATATATTCCCCCGACAACAGGCAGTCGATACCGACGTTTTCTATTGCACGCAAGTGCCGAATAATCGCATTGACGTCTTCTTTTGTAGAGATAACACTACCATGCTGAGGGGCTATTCGTTCAATATCCAGTTTTTCAATAGTACTTAGGGTGTTTGCCAGCGCACGGTTTGATGTCATGATTCTTTGATGGAACTTAACGATTCCGTTTACAGGGCATTTAGTTAACTTACAGCGGCACTCTTTCAAACTCCGACACTCCCTGCAGGATTCATCCAATTCAAGCATAAGTGTCCATAGGGTATCAAAGCTGCCGAATAAATCGCTCGAGAATAGTGATTTTGTTTTCGTATCATATGTAACAAAACTGCCCGGTTGATGGCAATATGGGGTTGCATAAAACTCCAGCCGCCTACCTGTAGCAAAGTCGAAATGGCTATCCAATTCACGATAATCAAGTTTCTCGGTCTTTGCCGAGTAATAATGAATAAAAACATTGCTTTCCGTATGGGAAATGATTCTTAGAGCATCAGTATTTATTATGGATTCAAGTTGGGGCAGGCTTCCGCAGAGATCCGGATCATAATGTTGGTAGATTAATCTGGTAATTTTTGAAGGCTCCAGTCCCGTTCTTAGTATCTTCAACATTACAGTACTAAAGTCATCACGGTTTCCACCGTCAATTAATACAGCTTCATCGCCCTCAATAATCAGATATGGATTACAGTGAAGACCCCTGTTATCATCAGAATAGCCTACCCAGTAAATACCATCGGCAATGCTAACCGGTTCTTTTTCCAAGTCTTGTTCATTAATTATCATTTTCATTCCTCCTCGTTCGCTTTATGAAAAACTGATTCTACCTTTAATAGTTTATACCAACCTTTCCACACAACCCTTCCAAAATCAACAAACATCTAAATCGACCACTCATCAACCCATGTTATCTAAATCAACCACTCGCCAAACACTGACATCTAAATCGCTCTGTCGCATTCAAAATCATGCCTTTGGACTTATTCCCATGGAGTGATAATTTAGCGATTTTCACACATCGCATTTTTGCTATCAAACCTCGAAAAGCCCTTATTTACTGGACTTTTTTCACACTCACTTCTCAACCCTTGACATCAATACTACGGTCTCAACGTGGCTTGAGAGGATAGAATGAATGTCTTTCGATTTGTCGGTTGTCGGAAACATATCCACTGCATTTTTGGCACTATCGGTAGGAGGGAACATATCAATGACTATAACTTAGTTCCCTACCCCCATATAGTATCTATA
>QKJV01000420.1 GCA_003249165.1 Desulfobulbaceae bacterium
CTCCTTCCTGAATTCAGGGAATTGTTCGAACTTTTTGTTGAGCACACTATCGAGGTCCCTTTCGGGGAAATATCCCATGCAAAAGGTGGCCGTTTTCATATAGGCTGAAAACTCATCTATACGCTTTTCCCGTCTGGCCACCATTGCCCGCGAGAGATATTCCAGCGTCTGATAGGTGCTCGTTGTGACAAAGATATTGATTAGCTTGAAATAGTCTTGGAGTATGAAGTCGATCATGTGCTGGGTGGTAACCACATTGACGCCGTCGGAATATTTTCTGAGTTGGGCCTTTTGGTACCCTGATGGAAGTAGGAACTTCTCTGTCTGTCCATCCATGGAGATCTCCCATTCCAGCACATTGTATTCCTCGGCAAACTCGCTATCCCCCTCCGTGATTTTTCCGTAGTTGGGAACATTGAATCGGTGGGCGATTTCCCTTCCGGAAAAGTCCGAGATGATATCGATTTGAAGGAGCCTCTTGGCTTCGTTCAGGGAAGAGCCTGAAGACATGAAGCATATGTCGTCATCATTGCGGAGATAGTATTTGTGGAGGACACCAATGGCATAGGCCGTAGTTTCGGCAATGTGGTGGCAGAGGTAGTTGGCGTTTATCAGGCTGTAGAGGAGTTGATGAACAGTGATGGGAGAGTTGTCGGGGGTCTTGAATAATTTCTGGGAAAAGTCGTTGAATTTGTCCCTTATGCATAGGGGGCCTTTGCTGCCGCAGTAGAGTTTGCCAAGATAATATTCCTCTATGGACAGCAGGATATCCCTGACGTCCTGGCGCATGATCTGGTGCTTGTTGTGTAATTTTACCTTTAGAAGGATGGGGGTGACAAACCGGGTGATGGAATCGCTGAAAACACCCTTGCCGAAGGAGTTGATCTGAAATGCCACTATCTGGAAGACCCCGCTTTCGAGTTTGTTGATGAAAGCAAAGCCGTCACGGCAGTATATTTTGCCGTCCAAATCAAATGACCTGTCCGCCATGAGGCCTTCACTGAACTGATCCAGTTGTTCCTCGGTTATCCTTTTACCCTTCTTGAAAAGAGTGAGATTTCTTTTTACCGCTGTCTTGAACTTCTTGTATTTGGAAGAAACCATGGCGCCTCCATTTCGAGTCGAGTGATGGAATTGACAGGAATTTGCTTAGTGGATTGCCGCTAAAAAGTTCGTGCCAACTTTGAGTTGTCTAGGCGTCCTGACGGTTTTTTTCTCTGAAGCGGCGAATGAAATAATGCAAAATTCACTTTGCAGTTGTTCACCTGAAATTGAGCAGAGCCCCTTTAAGTTAAAAAGAGCTATTTATAATTATGTTAAGCAAATTAATGAGAGAAGCGCAATTACAAGAATATACATATATTATGAATAGAAGTATTACTCATTGAATTGCATCAGGGCATAAATTCGCAGAAGGATAGGAAAATCCGTTCTGACATAGTTCAAAATATTAGGCATGGAGAATCTCAATTAGGTTTGCAAAATCCAAACTTGAGACGGTTTCTGTGAATCTTAAAAATCAATAAATTCAGATATCTTTTGATGTGATTACTCTCTGTTAACTGTAACGTCCCGTGTGATTATATTCCCCGAAAGAGCTATGCTTTATTCCGAGCAAAGCATCTGCTTAAAGGGGTGCTGAAGCCATAATGCACCGGTTATTTTTGCCTGGCTGAGGCACGAAGCCTGGTAGAAATAACCGGTCACAACAACAAACGCACAGGGCCCGGTATGCAAATCAACCTTCATAAACGTGCAAGGACAACTCCTGCAATCAGAGAGGAAATCAGGCAATCTACTCTTTCCGTAACGGAGTTGGCTCAACTGTACAACGTTACCAAAGCGACCGTCAGGAAGTGGAAAAATCGAGATACCGTTGAGGACCGATCGCATCGTCCCCATAACCTGCACGCCACATTGTCACCAGATGCAGAAACGATTGTCGCTGAATTGCGCAAATCATTGTTGCTTCCGCTTGATGATCTCCTCGTTGTGGTTCGTGAATTTATCCAACCCAACATGTCACGTTCAGCGCTTGATCGATGCCTTCGGCGCCACGGACTTTCAAATTTAAGCGAGTTGATGCCAGAAGAGGAACAGGAATCATCCCCTAAAAAATCGTTCAAGTCCTATGAGCCAGGATTTGTTCACGTCGATGTCAAGTATCTGCCGCAAATGCCAGGGGAAACGAGCAGAAAATATCTGTTTGCAGCGATTGACCGCGCGACCCGATGGGTGTACTTGGAAATCAAAGCAAATAAATCTGCGGACTCTTCCAAAGGGTTTCTCAAAAACCTTGTGAAGAAGGCTCCTTTTCGTATTTCAATTATCCTCACAGATAACGGGAAGGAATTTACCGACCGTTTCTGTGCTACCGGGCAGCGACAACCAACAGGAAATCATGCGTTTGACAAAATGTGCGCCATGCACTCGATTGATCATCGCCTGATCAAACCAAGATGTCCGCAAACAAACGGGATGGTCGAACGGTTCAACGGTCGAGTGGAGGATATCTTGAATCAAACAAGATTTACCTCAGCCGACCATTTGAAAGAGACTATGCTCAAATACAATCAACTCTACAATCATCACATACCGCAAAAATCGCTTGGCCATCTCACACCGATACAGGCGATGAAAAAATGGCAGGATTCTAAACCAGAACTATTTAATAAATCCGTCTACCATCTCTCGGGACCTGACACCTAAACATGATCTTCATATGTAGCGCTGCCAGTAGATATTTTCTCCTATAAGAAATGTCGAAAAAGCCTCTAAAGCATTACAGTCCTGTATGCGAGTAATTACGGAATGTTGCAATCCTGAAGCTGATCGATTAGGTTGAGATGATACATATACTGAATCCGGTTCAATGCTTGTTAATACCGGACGATGAGAAAACGCTGCGCTCTACCCATGCACATGGTAATTGTATGACGAT
>QKJV01000029.1 GCA_003249165.1 Desulfobulbaceae bacterium
ACAGATGACCGAACGGGGCATCGGCAATGGAATATCCATTATAATTTTTGCCGGTATAGTCGCTCGAATGCCGGCAGCCATAGTTAATACCTTCAAAATGATCGGAGCAGGGGAAATTTCCTTAATTTTCCTCCCAATACTTCTTGCCATGATGGCTGCAGTAGTTTCAGTGATCATTTTTTTTGAAACCGCACAGCGTAGAATCCCTATTCAGTATGCTAAACGAATGATCGGCCGCCAGATGTATGGAGGTCAACGCTCTCATTTACCTTTGAAAATAAACATTTCTGGTGTAATTCCTCCAATTTTTGCTTCCTCTATAATGATGTTTCCCGCTACTATTGGAGGTTTTATCAAGGTTGACTGGGTTCAGGAAATAACATCAAAACTCGCATGGGGAAGTCCTCTGCATACATTGTTGTATGTTTGTTTGATCGTTTTTTTCTGTTTTTTTTATACAGCAGTGACGTTTAATCCAAATGATGTTGCTGAGAATTTGAAAAAGCATGGTGGTTTTGTACCTGGTGTACGACCCGGAAAAATGACAGCAGAGTTTATTGATAAGGTGATTACTCGTTTGACTGTCATCGGTGCAATTTACGTCAGTTTGGTATGTGTACTTCCTACATTTCTAATAAATAAACTGAATGTCCCTTTTTATTTCGGCGGTACAGCGTTACTCATTGTTGTTGGTGTAGCTATTGATACTCTGTCTCAAATTGAATCACATTCTATTTCCAGAAACTATGATGGTTTTTTAAAATCTGGACGAATCAAGGGCAGAAGGTAAATCCGGTTTCGCATTATGACTTCATCAATTATTTTGAAGTCTCCTTCAGAGATAAAAATCATGGAGGAGGCGAATCAGATAGTTGCACAGACATTATGCATGCTCAAGGAATATATTGTCCCCGGTGTCAATACTTTATATTTAGATCAACTCGCAGAGAAATATGCCCGTAAGAGCAATGCAATTCCGGCATTTAAAGGGTATAGAGGTTTCCCCGGAAGTTTGTGTGTGTCTGTTAATGAACAAGTGGTTCATGGAATTCCTTCCCGTAAGGTAATTTTGAAAGATGGCGATATCCTAAGCATAGATTTTGGTGTTAAGTACAAAGGATATTATGGTGATGCTGCTATCACGGTTCCCGTGGGAAGTATAAGCGATAACGCAGAAGATCTTTTAAAAACTACACGTGAGTCTTTGTATTTAGCAATAGAAAAAGTAGTCGTTGGAAACAGAATATCTGATATTTCTCACGCTGTTCAACAACATGTAGAAGAGAAAGGTTATTCTGTGGTGAGGCAGTTTGTAGGTCACGGTATAGGACAGAATTTACATGAATCACCGGAGATACCGAATTACAAGCGGACCGGCAGATCACCAAAATTGTTGCCTGGAATGGTTCTCGCGATCGAACCAATGGTCAACATAGGGACTTACGAAGTTAAAATACTCAAAGATGGATGGACTGTTGTTACCGCAGATAAAACGCTTTCCGCTCATTTTGAGCATTCAGTTGCCGTTACTGAGGATGGGCCATTGATTTTGAGCAATGGCCTATAAAATTATATTAAATAAAGTGGAAATTTAAAAAACAATAGTTTATAATAAAAAATTCATTTTTTCACCCATTAACTCTGTTCGTTTTTATTCTGTGAATAAAATGAATTAAATATTTGTTTTAAAAAAGGTAGGCAAAACTTATGGCTAAGGAAGAAGCCATTACAGTTGAAGGAACGATTATAGAACCATTACCGAATGCAATGTTTCGAGTTGAGCTTGATAATGGGCATAAAATTCTAGCTCATATATCAGGTAAAATGAGAATGCATTTTATTAAAATATTGCCCGGTGACCGGGTCACTGTCGAATTGTCACCATATGATTTGACTCGTGGTCGAGTTACATTCAGAGCAAGAAATCAAAGTCGAAACAATCGCAGGGAATAATTATGAAAGTACGTACGTCTGTAAAAAAAATATGCAGTGATTGCAAGGTTTACAAACGCAAAGGTGTTGTTCGTGTTTCGTGTAAGATTAAAAAACATAAACAACGGCAAGGATAGTCGAAATTATAATGAGGAGGTAGACCTTGGCTCGTATAGCAGGAGTTGATTTGCCCAAAAATAAGCATATGGAAATTGCTCTCACTTATATTTATGGGATTGGGAGAACAACAGCCAAAAAAATTCTTGATGAAGTTGGTATGCCATATGCCTTTAACAGTGATGATCTTACGGATGATGACGCTGTACGCATCAGAAAAGTGATTGATGATAGTTACTCCGTTGAAGGTGATAAAAGACGTGAAGTTGCTCTTGATATTAAGCGATTAATGGACCTTGGATGTTATCGTGGCTTGAGGCACAGGCGTGGTCTGCCCTGCAGGGGACAGCGGACGAAAACAAATGCCAGAACGAGAAAGGGACCTCGTCGCGTAGCTGGTGCTCGCAAAAAATAAATATTTAAATAAAATTTGAGAATATTAACGGACCTGAACAGGAGAAATAAATGGCCAGTCCGAAAAAGAAAACAAAACGTAAAGAAAAAAAGAATGTGCATGAAGGTGTTGTTCACATCAAATCCACATTTAATAATACATTGATTTCCATTACTGATAAACAGGGCAATGTTATTTCATGGTCAAGTTCAGGTGTTCTTGGTTTTAAGGGTTCAAGAAAAAGTACTCCTTTTGCCGCCCAGAATGCAGTTGAGGCAGCCGCAAAGGTTGCAATGGAGCATGGCATGCGGAAGGTAGAGATAAATGTTACTGGTCCTGGACCAGGAAGGGAAGCCGCTATACGTGCACTGCAGGTTGTTGGGTTTGAAGTGAGCAGGATTTGTGATGTAACGCCTGTACCACATAACGGATGCAAACCACCTAAAAGACGTAGAGTTTAATAAATTTTTAAAGAAAGTTCCTTCTGCAACGTTATAGAATGGTATAACGGAGGTATAAATTGGCCAGATATAGAGGTTCAGTGTGTCGGCAGTGCCGGAGAGAAAAATTAAAATTGTTTTTGAAAGGCGATAGATGCTATTCTGACAAGTGCGCGTTTGAAAAAAGAGCATTTCCTCCCGGACAGCATGGTCAATCGAGAATGAGAAAAGTCTCAGATTACTCGATACAGTTGCGTGAAAAACAGAAAGTTCGTCGTATTTACGGTATGCTTGAGGGACAATTCAAAAGATATTTTGAAACGGCAGAGAGTTCTAAAGGCGTAACGGGCGAAAATCTTCTTGTTTTACTTGAAAGGCGCTTGGATAATGTAATATTCAGACTTGGATATGCATCGTCACGGAGTCAAGCTCGCCAGTTGGTTAAACACAAACATATTCTTGTAAATGGTAGAACAGTAAATATCCCTTCATTTCTTATATCAGTAAATGATGTAGTTTCAATTCGAGAAAAAAGCCGAAAAATTGAAACAATTAATGATAGCCTTGAAGCCGTAGCACGACGAGGGGTTCCAACTTGGCTAGAACTTGATCAAAAAAACTACACTGGAAAAGTGAAGAGTCTGCCAGATCGTCAGGAAATTACAATGCCGATTCAGGAACAGCTGATTGTTGAACTTTATTCCAAATAAGCAGTAAACTCCTGACATTTTAGTGTTTATTCGGAAATTACAACAAGAGAAATAAGATGGCAAACGAGGAAATCTTGACACAAGAAACAAATCCATTTTATCGCAACTGGCATGACCTTATCTCTCCTAATCCATTGGAAGTTGATCATGACACCCATACAGAAAAATATGGAAAATTTGTCTGTCAACCACTTGAGAGAGGCTTTGCCACTACGATTGGAAATGGTCTGCGGCGAATACTTCTATCCTCAATTCAGGGAGCTGCCATCACTTCAGTAAAAATTGATGGCGCTATGCATGAGTTTAGCACCTTACCCGGCATACTCGAGGATGTTACGGAAATTATTCTTAACTTGAAAGAGGTAAGGTTAAAACTCAATGCTGAAAATTCACAGATTGTTCGTATCGAGAAAAGCGAGAAAGGGACAGTAACAGCAGCTGATATTGTGTCCGGTAATAACTCTGTTGAGGTAATGAATCCGGAAAAGCATATCTGTACTATTACTGGCGATGGGCATTTCATTGCTGATCTTGAAGTTAAGTGGGGAAAAGGATACTCTCCTGCAGAAAAAAACAAGACTGAAGAACAAAGTGTCGGTGTTATTCCTATTGACGCAATATTTACTCCTATCCTCAAGGTCAAAACATTGGTAAGCCAGGCACGTGTTGGGCAACGAACTGATTATGACAAATTGACGATGGAAATTCATACTGATGGCAGTGTCAAACCGGAAGATGCACTTGCTTATTCTGCAAAAATACTTAAAGAACAGATGACGATCTTCATTAATTTTAATGAGGATCAAATTGAACAGGCTGAAGAAGAAAAGGCCGATGTCAAGGAAGTTAAATCAGTTAATCCAAATCTTTCCAAGAGTGTGGAAGATTTGGAACTTTCAGTACGATCAGCTAATTGTCTTCGCAATGCACAAATTACCTACATTGGTGAGCTTGTACAAAAAACAGAAGCTGAGATGCTTAAAACGAAGAATTTCGGGCGTAAGTCTTTGAATGAAATTAAACAACTTCTGCAACAGATGGAACTTTCTCTAGGCATGAAGATAGACAAATGGGAACCCCCTGCATCAGCAGATTCTGTTGATGTTCAGGATGAATAAAGAGGTAGCGTAATGAAGCACAGAAACAGTGGAAGAAGACTCGGCAGAACGACACCCCATAGAACGGCTATGGTTCGTAATATGGTTACTTCATTACTCGAACATGAACGTATAGTTACAACTACTCCGAAAGCTAAAGAAGTGCGCAAGGTTGCTGATAAAATGATTACCTTGGCAAAACGTGGTGACTTGCATGCGCGTCGTCAGGCATTAGCTTTTATTCGTGATTCAAAAGTAGTAATGAAACTTTTTGATAAACTCGGTGATGAGTATCGTGATCGCCAAGGTGGCTATACACGTATTATTCAGACAGGTAATAGAAATGGTGATGCAGCACCTATGGCAATTCTTGAGCTCGTGAATTATCAGCAGACCGCGGTGGACGAGGCAAAAAACTGAGTTTTTCGCTCGAAAAAAAATATTTATAAAAACCTGAGTTTTTCTTTGAAACTCAGGTTTTTTTTATCGTGGCTGTAAAAAATATTTGCCTTGCTTGCATTCTTTTGTTATTTGATAGAGTACGTTAGTGGTACAGTTTTTTTTAGTCAGAGTATCTGGACGTATCCGTAAAAAAATAATGGATTGTCAAAGTGTGCGACTATGAGAAATCTGTAAACGTCAATTTTTTTCCTAAATGATTCCTCATAGGAATGAAGGAGCAGTTAATGGTACAGGGTAAAGTGAAATGGTTCAATGAATCAAAAGGGTTTGGCTTCATTGAACGCGAAGATGGGGATGATGTATTTGTACATTTCTCAGCTATCAAAGAGGAAGGATTCAAGACATTAAACGAAGGACAGCGCGTTGAGTTCGACATAGTAGATGGGCAGAAAGGCCCTGCAGCTGCTAATGTAAAGAAACTATAATCTACATAGATATAAAATAATAAACAAAAAACCCACCTTAAAAGGTGGGTTTTTTGTTTACAGTTTTCTTTTATCTATCACCCGTTTTGCCTTTCCTTCAAAACGTTCCAGTGTTTTTTCTTCGACAAGTTTAACATCTACACCAATTCCAAGCTCAGTTGCGAGTCTTTTTTTGATAGTTCCAATAAGCTGTTCCTGTTTTTTCATCTGATCAAAGAAAATTGATTCAACAACTTCGACAAGCACCGTAACTTTGTCAAGCCGACCTTCTCGCTCAACTATAATTTGATAATGTGGTTCTGTTCCCTCAATATCGAAAAGAACGGATTCAATCTGCATAGGATATACATTAACGCCTTTAATGATAAGCATATCATCCGTACGTCCTATGACTCTCGTCATTTTTTGGAATGTTCTCCCGCAGGGGCATGGTTCAGGGATTAGACGGGCTAGGTCCCGCGTCCGATAACGGATAACAGGAAAAGCCTCTTTAGTTATTGTTGTGAAAACGAGTTCGCCCAATTCTCCGGGGGCAACAGGTTCAAGAGTTTGTGGATCGATCACCTCGACAATAAAATGATCTTCATTTATATGCAACCCATTGCAGAAGCTGCATTCACCGGCAACGCCCGGTCCCATGACTTCGCTGAGTCCATAATTATCGGTAGCTATTATTCCCAGCTTGTTTTTAATTTCGAGCCGCATTTCTTCAGACCATGGTTCACCGCCGAATAGCCCGAACTTAAGTGATAATGCGTTGATATTAATATCCATATCCATCATCGTATCAGCAAGGAGCAACGCATAGCTGGGGGTGCAGACAAGAGTGGTGGTTTTAAAATCCTGGAGAATCTGAATTTGCCGTTTTGTATTACCGCTTGATATGGGAATAACAGAAGCACCAACACGTTCAGCTCCATAATGAAGTCCAAATCCACCGGTAAAGAGG
>QKJV01000386.1 GCA_003249165.1 Desulfobulbaceae bacterium
CACATCATTGCCAAAGACACCATTGACGAACGGGTGATGAAAGCCCTGTCCGCCAAGGACAAAACACAAACCGCCTTAATTGATGCGGTAAAAGCAAATCTATGACAATCTATGGAGTCAAAAGCTGCCAATCCGAGGGGATTAAATTATCGGAGGTAGCCTATGAACAAACCAAAACTATCGGCAAAGGATTATTTGTCCCAAGCCTATCGCATAGACCAGCGTATCAATAGCAAGATTGAGCAGTTGCAGTCATTGCGAGAACTCGCCGGAAAAGCAAGTGCCACTCTGTCCGATGTGCCGCCAAGCAAGGGAAACCGCAATGTTCACCGCATGGAAGATGTTATCGCCAAGATGGTAGACCTGGAGTCTGAAATCAACGCTGACCTGACTCGCCTGATAAATCTGAAGCATGAAATCGTCACGGTGATTAAGTGCGTGGAAAGCCCCGAACTCCAGACGCTTCTGGAATTAAGGTATTTGTGTTTCAAGACATGGGAACAGATAGCGGTCGAGCTACATTTCGACCTTCGCTGGGTTTACCGGCTTCATGGCCGGGCTTTGGACGAGATCGATGCCATACGCCACTGTTGACCACTATAATTCCGCTTAGAAGCCTGTTATTATTAAAATGGCAAAATTAAATGCACACACGAGCCTCGCGGGAGCAATCCCACGGGGCTTTTCTTATGCGCAGAACAGGAGGTGCAACGTGCCATATAAAGCAAAGAAACCCTGCGCCTACCCCAGCTGCGCCAAGCTGGCCACGGGTAGGTACTGTGAGGAACATCAGAAACAGGAAGCCAAACGATATAACAGATACGACCGCGACCCCGACAGCAATAAACGCTACGGTAGAACGTGGAAACAAATCCGTGCAGCGTTCCTGTCGGCCAACCCGCTATGTGTGATGTGTAAACGTGACGGACGGCTCACTCCCGCAACGCTTGCCCACCATAAGATCAAGCTGACCGACGGCGGCACAAACGACTGGGAGAATATGATGGCGCTTTGTCAGGAATGCCACTCAAGACTTCACGCTGGGCAAGGCGACTACTTTTAAGTTCAGACCGAGGGGCGGTCTCAATCCCTGTGACTTCTAAGGTGGACAGCGCGCTTGGCCTGCCGTGCAAATTATTCAAAAATCAAAAATCAAAAAATCAAAACGGAAATCAAAATCAAAAACGAGGTGATGACAATGCCCAGCGGAGGCTATCGTCCGGGGGCAGGCCGTCCTCGGAAAAATCCAATCGATAAAAAGCTTGAAGGCAAAACTTCTGGCGCAAATGCTGCAACTCAGCCAAAACCAAAAAAGGTCAATTCCAAAAATGTGATGACGGACTACTTCTCCATTGCGATGAAGGAATGCGAAAAAGAAGTGCCATCTGCAGATGTACTGCGAAATGAAATTGAGGAATACATCGTGGCTCGCGGCTGTGATGGTTATGTCGCGCCACAGACAATTACAGATTATGTGCTGAACAGACAGGGCTTCCTTGCCTGCGAAGCCATGAACCGTAAAATCGGACGAATGACCAAGGAACTGAAGCTCTCGCCCTACGTCACGGCAGGCGCTCAGTATTACAAGGCGATGCAAGGCGACTTTAACCTGATTATGCAAATCATCAATCGCCACAGCAACACGCAGGGCGAAGAAAAGAACGCCTTTCTCGAACTACTCACAAATAGGGGGTTTTAGTATATGAAATCGACAGAACGATTTGAAAAAGTGAATATAGACCGTCTCGTCCCATATGCAAGGAACGCCCGCACCCATAGCAAGGAGCAGATATTACAGCTTCGCTCCTCCCTGCGTGAGTTCGGTTTCGTCAACCCGGTCATCGTGGATAAAGACCTGAATATTATCGCAGGGCATGGACGCATTATGGCAGCACGGGAAGAAGGTTTGACCGAAATCCCCTGCGTGTTTGTGGAGCATCTGACCGAAGCGCAGAAGCGGGCGTATATTCTTGCTGATAACAGACTGGCACTCAATGCCGGATGGGACGAGGAACTTTTAGCTCTGGAATTTGCCGACCTCAAGGAGCTCGGCTTCGACCTCGAAATTACGGGCTTTGACGCCGACGAGATTGAAAAACTCTTCGCCGACCCCGGCGGGGACGTAGCTGACGACGATTTCGACTTGACAGCCGCCCTTGAACAGGCGGCTTTTGTTTTACCCGGAGATGTTTGGACGCTGGGACGGCACCGACTCATTTGCGGCGATGCCACGGTATCGAAAACTGTCAAGAAGCTGATGGATGGTCGCAAAGCCAATCTTGTGCTGACCGATCCCCCTTACAACGTCAGCTTTGAATCTGTGAGCGGACTAAAAATCAAGAACGACAGCATGAAGGCAGAACAATTCTACATCTTTTTACTGTCGGCGTTTAAGAATCTTTATGAAAACCTCGCCGATGGCGGGGCTTTTTACTGCTTCCATTCGGATTCGGAGAAGGTGAACTTCTTTCGTGCCTGTGTGGACGCGGGGTTTCATTACTCCACGACTTGCATCTGGGTGAAAAATGCCCTCGTGCTTGGTCGGGGTGATTACCAGCAAATGCACGAGCCGGTGCTGTATGCCTTTAAGAATACCTCCAAACACAAGTGGTATTCCGACCGTAAGCAGACTACCATTTGGAACTTCGATAAACCAAAGAAAAACGCCGATCACCCGACAAGCAAACCCCTCGACCTGCTGGCATATCCTATTGCCAACAGCAGTCAGGCAAACGCCATCGTGCTGGACACTTTCGGCGGCTCCGGGTCGACGCTCATCGCCTGCGAGCAGCTTGACCGCACCTGCTACATGCTCGAATTGGACGAGAAATATGCATCGGTCATTTTGCGCAGGTATGCCGAGTACATGCAAAACGGCGGCGAGGACATCACCTGTGAGCGTGACGGCAAGGTATTCCAATATGCCGACCTCGTGAAAGAGGTGGCTTTAATATAGTCAAAAGCGCTATGTGGCTCTTCCAAGTATGATTTATTCTCAGCGGCATTGTGTCATACACACAATAACAAGGGGCTGTATTTCCTTGATTTACGGTGCATTTATTATCACATAAAAGCTTGCTATTAAAGGCGTTCAGAGTGATATATGTAGTGCGCGGAGGACAAAACCCCCTGCAAAATCAAGGAAAATGGAGGAAACGAACATGAGACTTTCTTACAACGTAACAGGTCCTGAACGTAAAACACTGGTCGCAGCCATCAGTCATGAACTTAACGCCCCGACCAATTACCTCGGAGCGCCGACATTCGCCTACGAGGTTGGCGGCTACCACATCGATAAGACTGGCACAGTCACGGGCGAGGACAACCGGGAGCTGGTCGCTAACCTTTGCGGTTTGCACAGTTTCAAGGCAGTCACCGAAGAGCTGGCGACTGGACCCGAAAGCTGCACATACCAAGCGGATCTCAGCGACCGCCTGACCATTGAAATACCCCTTGACGGCTTTACACCTGAGAAACTCGACAACCTCTCCAAACTGGTGAATGCCAAAGCCCCGCTTCTCAAGGCGTCTCTCGAAACGGATGACCTGCCGATTAAGCAGACCACTGACACACTGCAGTTCCCCTGGTTTAAAGGAACGATTGATGCGGAACACACAGAAGCCTACGCCACGCTGATCAGCCTGCTTTGCAAAACTGCAATTGAAAAGAAGCGAATCACGGCAAGAGAAAAAGACATCGACGGCAACCCGAAATACGCCATGCGGTGTTGCAGAAAACCTATACGGTTGATTTTCTTACAAAGAAGCGGGTCAAGAACAACGGTATCGTTCCGCAGTACTATGTAGAGAACAGCCATGAAGCCATCATCCCGCGTGAAGTTTTCATGCAGGTGCAGGAGGAGCTGATCCGCCGCCGAGTTGTCCACACCAGCCCAAACGGGAAGAACAGAACCTTCAGCAGCAATCACTGCTTCGCCCAGATGATTATCTGCGGCAACTGCGGAGAGGTGTTCCGACGGGTTCACTGGAACAACCGTGGCAAAAAGTCCATCGTCTGGCGGTGTGTTAGCCGCTTGGAAAACACTGGTCTGTTCTGCGATGCTCGCACGGTGCCGGAAAGCCAAATCGAGCAGGTGCTGGTTATCGCTATCAATCAAGCACTTTGCGACAAGGACGCATTCCTGGTCACCCTTCAGAACAATATCGAGACGGTCATAATCTATGAGAACGACCAGACACTGGCCGCTATTGACAAGCGGCTCGAAGAGCTTCAAACCGAGCTTTTGAAGCTGGCCAGTTCCAAGGCTGACTACGAGGATGTCGCCGACGAGATTTACCGCCTGCGCGAGGAAAAGCAAAAAGCACAGCTTGATAACGTCAGCCGAGATGAACTGAAAAAACGCATCACCGATATGGGCGACTTCCTGCGGAAACAGCCCACCACCATTACGGAATACGACGAGCCGCTTGTCCGGCGGCTGATTGAAAAAGTCACCGTCTACGAGGACAAATTCACTGTAGAATTCAAATCCGGCGTGACGGTTGATGTAAATGAATAAGGTTAAAAACGAACAGGCACTCTACGAAATTACAACGTAGGATGCCTTGTTCATTTTTATCATTATAAGTGCAATCTTGACAAAAAACTCCTATCATGCTATTCTATATATAGGATAGCATGATAGGAGGAAATACCGGTGGATAATTGGAAAAGTTTCCTGAAAGAAGACCCGACAAACTGGCTACTGGAGGATACCAGCCCTTCCGTGCGTTATTTAACATTAATAAATATCTTGGACAGGCCGGATGATGATAATGAAGTCCGAGCTGCCAAACGGGACCTCATGCAAACTGGTATCGTGCCTGACATACTTCAAAAGCAAAGGGAACCGGAGTATCTTCAAGCCTTCTCGCGATTTTACACTCACAAATATAAAGGTCTTGTGTGGTCATTAATTACGCTTGCAGAATTAGGTGCTGAGGTAACGCCACAAGTCAAAGAACAATGTGAATACCTGCTTGAAAATTCCCAAGAGAGGCAGGACGGCGGTTTTTCACAGAATACAGCCGTGAAGACAGGCGGCGGCAGAATAACCGAAGTAATCCCCTGCCTGACCGGAAACATGGTGTGGAGCCTGATACACTTCGGCTATCTCGACGACCCGAGACTGCAAAAGGCCATCGAATGGATTACCCAGTTTATGCGTTTCAATGATGGTGTAGCGAATGACCCGCAAGTCCCGCCATATGACCATTATGAAATGTGCTGGGGCGCACACACCTGCCATATGGGTGTAGTCAAGGTGCTCAAAGGATTAAGCGCCATACCGGCGGAAAAAAGAACGAAAGAAATAAACGATACGATAAAAAAAGCAACCGAGTTTATATTAATTCACCATATTTACAAGCGCAGCCATAATCTTAACCAAAAATCAAAACCGGGCTGGCTCAAATTCGGTTTTCCTTTAATGTATCAGACTGATGTATTGGAAATATTGGATATCCTGACCGGGCTCGGGATTAAAGATAGCCGTATGGATGATGCCATAGACATTGTCATTGCAAAACAGGATTATATGGGCAGATGGAAAGCGGAGAACACGTACAACAGCGACCGTTTACTAATCCCGATGGGTCAAAAAGACGAGCAGAACAAATGGATTACCCTTAGGGCAATGAGAATATTGAAAAGATATAACCATACACGCGTATCGGGAGGAGAGCAATATTGACCCAAATAGAAATTATCCTGCTTGCCCTGTTATATGAAGAAGATCGTTATGGGTATGAGATAGAGTCGGTTGTGGAAGAACGAAAAATGAGAAATTGGACTAAAATCGGCTTTTCCTCTATCTATAATTCCTTAAAAAACCTCGAAAAAAAGGGGTGGATTGGTTCGAGGTATGAAGAAGAATACGGCTCTCCGGCTCGCAAGGTGTACTTTATTAATGAAGATTACCGGGAACCTGTACGCGAAACGATAAAAAAAATACTTCATGATCCCCAGCGTGTGTACAGTGAATTTTCCATAGGGTTAGCGTTTTCTCATTTTCTGACTAAGGAGGAAGTATACGATTCTCTTGTTAAATATCGAGAAAGCCTCGAAAAAAGGAGACAAATTATTCTTCAAACTTATTCGGAGCAACAATACATCATACAAGATATCATTCATATAAAGGCGCTATTTACCCATCCCCTAAAACTGATTGAGGCCGAGGTTGAATGGATAAACGAATTATTAAATGAAATAAAGGAGAACAAAAATGATTATTGAAAACTTTACCCCTTTTTATGGGAGACACTGTGAAACAACGGCGGTTGGCAATCTGCTTCAACATTGTAGATTAACGCTTTCAGAACCGATGCTTTTTGGAATCGGGGAAGGCCTTAGCTTCATTTATTGGGATAGCAAACAGATGGGGTTTCGTATCCGTCAAACCAAACCCACCTACCAACCCCAGTAAAAACATGCAATAATGTACTTAAAAACAAAGTAGGTGCATTAAAATGGATAAAAACAAAATTGATTACTGGTCTAAACAAATAAAGTTGCAAAAAGAGAGTGG
>QKJV01000159.1 GCA_003249165.1 Desulfobulbaceae bacterium
GATTACAAAATAGAAGATGGTCGGGACGAGAGGATTTGAACCTCCGACCCTAGCGTCCCGAACGCTATGCTCTACCAGGCTGAGCCACGTCCCGACCCTATGGACAAGAATAAAACGCGGAGAAAATTTCTTGATTTCTCCGCGTTAAAAATAACTATGAAAAATTAAGCACAAACAGTACCGGTTTGATCCGGTTCCATATATCGAATGTGAATTGGCGCTGCTTTTAAAAGCAGCTTATTTGACAGCATCCGCAAGTTTGCTTCCAGCTTTGAAACGGGCTACCTTTCTTGAAGGAATTTTGATGGCAGCGCCAGTCTGGGGATTCCTTCCCTGACGTTCAGCACGGGCAGAGACAGAAAAAGTACCAAAGCCAACCAAGGTAACCTTGTCTCCTTTTGCCAGGGCATCAGTCACTGCATCAAGAAAAGCGGTCAATGACTTCTCCGCAGCGGCCTTGCTGATCCCCGCAGCAGTAGCCATGCTTTCAACCAATTCACTCTTATTCATACCCTTCCTCCTCACAAATAACTTAATTGTAAAAACTAACACAAACGTTTGTGCCGATTTACCCAAACGATGCTAGATTGTCAAACAAAAAAATTCAGAGACATTTACCTGCAAAATTATGAATACCCGTTCAAAATACTCGGTCGTTCAGAAAGTTCAAGGAAAACTTTAGGATAATTGAGTTTTGCGAAAAATTTTATTACTTCTGACCGCATGATATCATTCCATAAACTCCATCCGGCGCCCTGGCTCAGTTCAATAAATACGGATCTCCCGTCTAATCTTGCACGGCAACCAATAAAACCCTTCTTCTCCAAAAATCGTTCACTTTGTTCTACGTCCTGCAACAGTCTAGTGGAAACAGGCACACCTGGTGTGATGCGGGTGGCAAGGCAGGATTCCGAGGGGAGATCCCACACATCGAGATTGAAATACCGGCAGAGTGTACGTACATCCTTTTTTGTGAGACCAGCCTCAACTAACGGCATTTTAACACCAAGTTCACTGATTGCCCGTAATCCGGGACGATGATGCTTCAGATCATCTTTGTTCGTACCATCGAGAAGAAAGTGTTCGGCGGGCAGCAATGACAAAAGATGGGTATAGATATTTTTTTTGCAGTAATAACAACGGAATTCGTTGTTCTCAACAAATTCCGGCCAGTCCATGGGGTTGAGATCAATTATCCGAACGGTACAACCAAGCTCAGTGCATGTCTGTTTAACTCTTTCCTGGACTCCCTGTTTCTGTAGAACGGAGCGGACAAAAAACGCACTTGCCTTGCCATCATAGGCATCGACCGCGGCCTTGAGCAGCAAGGTACTGTCTACACCACCTGAAAAAGCAACTGCCCCATGACCGACTCCTTTCAAGGCGGCCACGAGGCAATCGTATTTCTCTTTTAATTCCAAGGGAAAGTCTGTTATCAGCTGTCGATAAAATAGCGATTACTTGTCAGGCAGGGTCTGAACCGGCTTGCCAAGAAAAAAATCGCCTTTTTCAATCCATTCCTTCAGCGTAACGGCAATTTCCCGTGCCCTGTTACAGCTTGACAGTGAGGCAGTCGGCACTTGCTTGCCATTTACCTCGATGCGTCCACTTTTCAATTGGGCATAGGTAACTTCACCATAGTTGCGCTTCACTCCATTAGGATAATCAAACGCATAATCAACAACCTGAGTAATAAGGTCCGCATCGGAAACGCCAGTATAGCTCGCCATTTCCTCATTAAGGATCGGAATGGGGATACCAATCCCGACAGCCAGGGTAGCGCCATATCCCTGCATACTGACACCTTTCAGCCAGCGCTTGTTCATTGTCTTCATATCGCCGTATACCATCAACGTTCCGGCGGGTCTGGAAGGTGTCCCGTTTTCCAGGCGCATTGCGGCAGGATTATGCTGTGTACCATGCCAACCGACATAACCGATACCCCCGCCGAGGAAAATCCTCGTCCCTATACCGATAGTCTTGTAGTAGGGATCATTGAACAGGGGACTCAGTTCGCCGGCTGAACTGTAATTGGCGTTCTTGCCATTCGGCAACAGCGTTCCCATGTAAGTATAAATCGTTTTATTGGAAAGATTAACGGCGCAGTTATAGTTCTGATAGCAGTTTCGCGGATTGACAAGCAGGGCATAGGGCAGATCCTGCAGGGTGACGATTTTCTCAATCGCCTTGTTCGGATAACAATCCGTACCGTATGCCGTGGCCTTCAACACTACCTTTCGGCCAGCAACCAGATCTTCCAGAACATGTCCGCCGCCATAACGGAATTCTCCCGGAAAAACCTTGTTCAAGGGATCGTCCTCGGCAAGTTCCGCAGCTCCTATATAGATATCTACGGCCGCAAGTCCTGCATAGGCGGGAATACCATTCAACCAAACTTTTGATGCCCTGATTGCGGGCTGGGAATGGCCGAAGTTGATAAATGCTCCCGAAGAACACATGGGCGAAAAAGTACCCGTAGTGACAACATCAACTGTATTTGCCGCCTCAACGGGCCCTTTCTCGCGCACAATGCCGACCATTTCTTCAGCCGTCACCACGACCGCTTCGCCGGCTTTAATCCTGGCGTTTATTTCTTCATAGGTCTTCTTGACCTTATATTCACTCATCAAACACAACCTCACTCCATAACGGAGACTACTTTATGGCCAGCCTCTTCCAATGCTTCGACAATAGGTGCCGGATCGCATCTCTCAAGCCGGAAATAATGAACTTTCCTTCTGGCGGCATGGCTTTCAATGGCCACACTGATGATTTCACCACCATGTTCATTAATGACGCGGGTTACATCCTCAAGGCCGGCCTTTTTATCTATTACAACATCTATACGGGTGGAGGCTTTAAAGAGCCCGAGCACTTCGATGAAGGCGGAGAGAAGATCCGATGCCGTGATAATACCGACAAGTTTTTTCTTGTCAAGAACGGGCAATCCCCCAATTTTGTAATCATGAATAAGACGTGCCGCCGTCTCAATGCTCGCATTGGCGTTCACAGTTATCGGGTTCAAGACCATCACCTGATGTACGGGGATGTCTTCCACCATTGACGGGAAAGAAAACTGTCTCAAATCACTTTCCGTTATAAATCCAACCAGTTGATCCTCATCGACAACAGGCAGATGGCGGATCGAATATTTCTTCATCCGTTCCGACGCTTCCTGAAGCAGTGCGGTCCTATTGATAGTTATCGGGTTGGCTTTCATCCAGTTTTTTATCTTCATGGCGATTCCTTTCTCACGACTGACCCTCTTCCCTAGTCGTGATCAAACTAAGAACGAGAAAACGGCGACTGCAAAGGGAAATGATTTCAACCCTAGAATACTTTTAATATTTTTTCAAGTTAGAAGAAACAGGGAAGTATACTGCAATTTTCATTTATGTTTTATTTTTTCTTTCCATCTCCGGCGAATTGCATTAATAATGCTCATTCTATCACTAGATTTGATTGATTTGACAAATAATATTCACCCGATTTTCGTGACAATAGACAGGGCAATCAGCCCTGGTTTTTCGGCCCCGCCGCCGTTGCAGTTCCGTCACTTAGCTAAAATATCGGCAACAATCTAACGAAATAAAACAGCATATCATGGCCACAGAAAATCAGGCACAGATCATCAATGTGCGCAACCGTATTGATACCATAGATGACACCATTCTTAACTTATTGAAAGAAAGATTAAAATGCGCCCAGGATATCGGTCAGATGAAGAACCGGGAAAACCGGGCCAAATGGGATCCATTACGGGAACGACAAATATACGACAGGCTGATCCGTGACAACAACGGAGAATTTCCCGAGGAAGCGCTATTCAGTATATATCATGAGATCATAACCACCTGCAGGCTCTCGCAAAGACCGATTGAAGTTGCTTATCTTGGCCCGCAGGCGACCTTTTCCCATCTTGCAGCGGTGAAATATTTCGGCCATTCGGCTGATTACAGGCCCCTTGAGACAATTGAAGACATTTTTCACGACGTGGAAAGAGGCCGGGTGCAGTACGGTATCGTACCGGTCGAAAACTCCATTGAGGGCTCAGTAACTTCCACCCTGGATGCGTTCATGAAGTTCAAGGTCAAAATCTGCGGTGAGGAATATCTCAATATCACACACAACCTGGTCAATTACTCCGGTGATATCAAGGATATTAAACTTATTGTTTCTCACTCACAGCCCCTTGCCCAGTGTCGCGAGTGGCTGCGAAATCAATTGCCGAATATTCCGACTCGATCGGTGTTCAGCACTGGACAGGCTGCGCAGATGGCGCACGATGACCATACGGTCGCAGCGATTGCGAGCTCGCTCGCCATCAAGACATATCAACTGCAGGTTGTCGTCAAAGGAATTGAAGATTACCGGGGTAACACAACAAGATTTGTGCTGATCGGCAAAAAGTCTCCTTCAAAAAGCGGACGGGATAAAACCTCCCTGCTGGTCGGCCTGCTTGACCGTCCGGGTGCATTGAATGATACGCTGGCAATTCTGGCGAGACGCAATATCAACCTGACCAGAATCGAATCCCGCCCAGTGAAAGGGGAACCCGGCAAATATCTCTTTTTCATCGATATGCACGGTCACTATACCGACGGCGTGCTTGTCGAGGCGGTTGAAAGACTGCAGGAAAGCTGTTCCAGTTTCGAATGGCTTGGCTCTTACCCCCTGGCAAGAAACTCAACCACCTATCCGTGACATCCTGCCGTGGCAGTTAAATCCCTCTTGCTCAAAGAGGGTATGGCTTTTCGGTTTATCAAGGATTGTCTGCACCAGTGCGTTTTTGATATCGTCATCACTACCGCCGACACGGAGAATCCGTTTGAGATCTGTTTCCTTGTCCGAAAGCAGGCAGGAACGCAGTCTACCTTCCGATGTCAGGCGCAGTCTATTACAGCGGTCACAGAATTTATGGCTGATCGGGCTGATAAAACCGATAGATCCCCGGCCCTGTTCTGTTCCTTTGAAACGATAAATCCGGGCCGGACCGTCCATGCAGGCTGTTTCCATGGCAGTCAACTCGCCAACGACACTGATACGCTCCCTGATCTCATCTGCAGAGATATATCTTTCTTCCCCCCAGATGGTTCCGTCACCAATGGGCATGAACTCGATAAAGCGGACCTGCAGGGAGTGGGTCAGGGAAAGCCTGGCAAAATCGACCAGCTCGTCATCGTTAATGCCCCGCATGGCGACCATATTCAACTTCACGGGTGAAAATCCCATGCGCTGCACGAGCTTAATGCCCTCCCACACCTGATCAAATAAATCTGCGCCGGTAATCCGGATAAATTTCTCCCGCTTTAATGTATCAAGGCTGATATTGAGTTTTCTGATCCCTGCACTGTAAAGATCTTCTGCGTATTTCGTCAGCATCACACCATTGGTAGTCAGGCGGATATCATGAAGACCCGGAATTGCCGCCAATCGGCGGATGAAGGAAACAATATTTTTTCTCACCAGAGGTTCGCCGCCTGTAAGGCGGACCTTGCGGATACCAAGTTCCACGGCCAGACCGATAACCCGCAAAAGCTCCTCATAGCTCAGCAGTTCTCCGCAGGGAAGTTTTTCACCCATCTCCTTCGGAGTGCAGTAAATGCAACGCAGGTTGCACTGATCGGTCAATGAGACGCGCAGATAGGAAATCGAACGGGAAAAAAGGTCCACCAGTTGACCGTTCGCAGGCGACTCTTTTAATAATTTTTCTTGTTGTGTTTGTTCAAATTCAGGAGTAATTTTTGTCATATACTCTATCACACTGTACCAATTTTCACTCCCCAGGGAAGAGAGTGGCATTCTGACAGCCTCATTTCAAATTTACTGATGATTATATTAGGAATAGAAAGTTCATGTGACGAAACCGCCGCCGCAGTGATGGAAGACGACAAACACCTGCTGGCGAACGTTGTCAACTCACAAATTGATCTCCATGGGATATACGGTGGGGTTGTACCGGAACTTGCTTCACGCAAACACCTGGAAGATATCTATCCCGTTGTCGAGCAAGCCCTGCAGCAGGCGGATATCACCCTTGATCAGGTTGATGGTCTGGCAATCACCCAGGGACCGGGCCTGATCGGTTCGTTGCTTGTCGGCCTCTCCTTTGCCAAGGCTCTGTCACTTGTTAAAAAAATTCCCTATGTCGGTGTCGATCATATGGCCGGTCACCTTTCCTCCGTTTTTCTAGGAGAGGACAAACCGGATTTCCCCTTTATCGCCCTTATCGCATCGGGAGGCCATTCATCCATTTTTTATGTAATGGACCACCTTCAGTACCGACTGGTGGGCAGGACCCGTGATGACGCTGCGGGAGAAGCCTTTGACAAAGTGGCGAAGATACTTGATCTTCCCTACCCCGGCGGGCCAATTATTTCAAAATTATCGCTGAGCGGTAATCCCGGCGCGATACATTTTCCCCGATCTTGGCTTGATCCGGAAAGTTTCGACTTCAGTTTCAGTGGCATCAAAACGTCTGTAGCCAATTACGTCAAGCAAAATCAGCAGACACTGCCA
>QKJV01000452.1 GCA_003249165.1 Desulfobulbaceae bacterium
CTGCATCGATAATCTTTGCATTTCCAGAGACGCTGTCTACGATCTTTCCGTCTCTGATGCAGATGTCCATAGTCTCGCAGTTAATGCCCTGCGATGGGTCACAGACGCTGGCGTTTTTAATCAGGATTTCCGACATCTTTATGCACCTCTCTTCAGTTCCCTGACCTTTGCAGTCAGGTCTTTTACGATTTCTTCGTCGGTTTTGAATCTGGAATCAATCAGTTTCTTCATGCGGAGGGAGATTGCGTCCATACGGTAAGCTGTACCCTCGGCTTCGATACCCACAATTGCCGATGGGATCACCACATCTGCAAGCTCGGTTGTGGGGTTGGCGTACGGGTCAATCTGGATTACAGGAATCTTTGCAAGGTGCCTGACAGCTTTTTGAGGGAAGTGGGCTCCTGCATCAGCTGCAGCTATAATTGCAGCGTCCGGCTCCTCACGCACGAGCAGGTCGTTTGCTCCGGTCTCTCCGGGGTTGTAATAAGGATATCCTTTTGCAAAGTCGATTGCCATCGGGAAGCCGGTCTCCCAGGTTGCTACCTGTCCGAAACCGGTAACGTTATAGTGCCCGCGCATTCCGATCATTACGGCTTTGGTGTGCTGGTTGAGGTCTGAAATGAGGGAAGACACGGCATCTCCGTTCTTGTACTTTGAGCGGGACTGGGTGACTCCCATCCCGAAGAAAATGCAGACGAATTTTGCGTTCTTCAGGGTCTCTGCAAGCGCAATGACTTCAGCTTTGGGAACGCCTGCAACGGTTTCCGGAACAACGTCCTCATGCCCGTTTACAATTGAGCGGAGTGCGGTCACAAGGAGCAGGTCTGAACCCTGTTCAATTTCCACATACTTATCGGCGAGTTTTGCAGTGTCGGTTTTCCTGACGTCAATGACTGCCATTGTCCTGCCTTTTCGCCCTTTTTCGGTAAAGAAGCCTTTTGAAAAGCTGGAATAGCGGGACATATGCCTTGGGTGGGCATGTACGGGGTTGCAGCCCCAGAAGACGATTACATCTGCCCTGTTCTTTATTTCTCCCAGGGAGGCTGAAGGAGAGCCTTTTTCCTGGGCAGCGAGGGCTGACGGCCCGTGGCAGACGTTTGCTGTAGAATCTATGACTGAGCCGGTTTCTTCGGCAAGCTGAATTGCTCCGCTGACGGCTTCACAGGAGGTCGAGCACCAGCCGTAGGAAAGGGTCCTCCTGGAATTTACGAGAATTTTTGCGGCAGCTTCGATTGCTTCTTCATAGGAGACAGGGACAAGTTCTCCGTCTTTTCTGATCATCGGGGTCTCTATTCTGTCGTGTTCGAACATGCCGACAAACTTGCTGTGCCCGAGGATGCAGGCGTTTTCTACCTTCGTGATCTTGTTGTCCTCAACAGTGACCGTGATATCGTCGCAGAGGGACCCGCAAAGGGAACATACTGCGTCTTTAATTACTGGCATATTTTTTCCTCCGAATTATTCAGTTCTTCCGGGCCTGATGAAAATGTGAGTTTTTGCGGGGATGTGGAATTAGTCTTCCAGGTACTTCCTCATCAGGGCTTTCATTTCCAGGGGCTTTTCTTCCGTAGCTTCGATTTCAGCAGGGACACCTTTGAATCCGGGCATTCCGCAGCCGTGGGTGTCAGGGTTCAGTACGGCGTTTGCCCAGGGACCCATGGGAATAAAGGCAAGACCGTCAGGGTTTCCTTCGTTTGCCTTTGCAAATACCACCACTTCCCCAAATTCGGTGGTAACTTTCAGGCTGTCGCCTTCCGAGACGCCCAGTCTCTCGAGGTCAGCAGAGTTCAGCTCGCAGTAAGCACAGGCATCAAAGTAGCCTTTATGCGTCTTTGCTTCCAGATGTGCGCCCTGGTCGGCGGTCCTTCCGGATATGAGATTTGCTTTTATTTTCATGGAAATTCCTCATCTGGGGTGTAACAGAGTTTCGATAAAGAGTTTCAATAAGCTGGATCGTTATCCTGGCTGAATCTTTAGTGCTTAGTTTCTCAAGCCTAAACCGGTTCAGAAGTCCGTTGATAACGTTTTAATTGACTCGGGGGCCAGGCTCATGGCCGAGGTCCTTCTTTTGTGAGTGGATGCCTTGAGGGTCGGTTTTCAGGTTCAGCTTCAGCCCTGTAGTTTCAGTGGCTCTACTGTCTGCATATAGCCTGAGGTCTGCCCTTCTCATCCGACATTTGTATCAATTTTTCGTTATAATTATAGGTTTTATATATATTTATGCAGATTCAATACACATATGGCATTTTCATACTTATGCCTGATTGATGGGAACATTCCAGGGGTAACTTTCCCGGGTTTCCCTCGTTTTTAAAAATCCACGTGAAATATAGTTATTATATCTTTTAAATTATATATTTATTCGTTATACTGACCATACCCCAATAATCCCTTTTATTATATATTACCATATTATGTTGCGTTCAACATAACGTGCTTACTGTTGCCCTTTCCATTTCCAAAATCCTGCTGTTCTGTCTGTTTTATTTTTCCTGCCGCATCCCGGAATAGCAAATTATGGGTTGTGGGGGAGGGCATCGATCAAATCTGTAAAAACGAGCACAAACTTCAGCACCGGATTTCTTAATGAAAAAAAGACGAGAGATTCGCAGGCTAATGTTTTTTAGGGGAGCACCCTCATTCTCAAATAATGAAAAAAGCCCATTTCTCCCTCTTCCGATCGTTACCCTTTAATATATCTTTGTCCATTTGTGTGTTGCAAGCCCGGATAGCCTAGTCGGTTGGGGCGCCAGACTCATAGGGACTTTATATGAGGCGTCTTTAATCTCCTGAGATATCTGGAGGTCGCGTGTTCGAGTCACGCTCCGGGCACCTAATTTTTTTTTAATTCCAGCTATTCTTAATATATCTTTTCTAAATATCTGATCTCTACTGAAGCTACTTGCTGGACTACATTGTTCAGTTTGAGCCTTCACTAATTTCTATATTTTTTAAACATGTCTTAAGATTCTTGGTCTTCTCTTACTATGTGAGCTGACCTCAGAACTCAGAATTATGATCCTTATTCACGAATTTGGAATAGAGGTATGCGCTTAAATAGCACCCTTTTCACAATATTCATGGATTCTTAGCAAGTCTATTTTTTGTAAAAAAGTAAAAAATAATTACAAACATCCTTTTCAAGAGTCTACAGTCTACATTTTTTACAATTAGTTTAAAAAATATAGCTATTTTTCTTTTTAGTCATGTATGTTAAAATTATAGCTGCTGAAAAAAAAACAGTAATTCTTGACAGAAATTCTAATTCTTTGTATTAAATATATTTTCCAAATATATATTTTTCAGCAAATTGGGCTTACGCGGTTGAACTGAAAAATCAATAGCAGAAAACCTTTAACTGTTTTTTAAAATCCTAATCCAGTCATAGCTCCGAGTGTGCTTGATTCCGTGCTTAGGTGTGTAAGTCCTCTATAAGTGTGAATCAATCAAAAGGTGCAACTCATGAAGACTATAGAAGATCCGATGAAATCAAATAGAAGATTAGTACTGGCGTTTTTTGTCTCGGTGTGCGCAATCGTGCTCTTAGGCATCATCCAAACCGCCGGTGCCGAGGAGTTGACAGCCATCAATACATCAGAGGTTAACAGCCCCGTTGTCAATTCCTACCTGGCATCCTCACTTTATTCCATCACACATTTTGACTCTTCTCAGAGCGACTCTACACCATACGGGCCTCCTCGCGGCGTTTATGAGGTTAACCTGACGGAGAAACCAGTCATTTATGGCGGCCCAATAAACATCATAACTCTTGCCTCCACTAACAAGGACTACATGTGGGTAGTTGGTAGCGATCGTGTAAGCTACGTTAATATGACCGGCAACAACTGGACTGTGGTGGCAAAATATGAGGCACTCGCCGATGCGTCAAACGATACATTACCGGCTATTCCGGATGAAAATTTCAGTGCCTTCGGAGAGTCGTCTGCAGTGGGAATGAACACAAGCTCGATGGATAGTTACATGAAAGACCTTTTCGGTGACAATTACTCAGAGCGCTTCGGAAATGGGGTTTACTCGGTAGTCGATAATGATAACGTACTCTATACCAATTATGGCGATAACCTCTACGCATTTGCATTAAGCGATCCGGAAAACCCATCCTCAGGCATAACCAAACGCTACATGATAGAAGATGTGCTCACTGCGATTCAGGGTGAAGACCATCCGGCTAACGCAAGATTATTTGGCCTTTCCATGACCTACGATGGCTATCTTATTATCACGTTCAGCAATGGAGTCGCAGTTATCAACCGCGATCTCAACACTTCTTCAGCATCTTTCTACCGCTTAAATGATAGTGAGTATGTCAGTAACTCAATTGCAGTCGATGAAAACAACAGCATCTATCTGGCGAGCGATATTTTCATGCACAAGCTTGTCTGGAATGGTACAAATATTTCCGATGCTGAAGCCGATGGTGCGTGGGCACAAGAATATACTAATTCGGGTACTGAACTACCTCCGATCATCAAAATCGGCAGGGGCACAGGATCCACCCCGACGCTCATGGGGTTCGGCGATGATGAGGATAAACTGGTGGTCATAACCGATGGTGCCAAACGGATGAACCTGGTGGCATTCTGGAGAGACGAAATTCCCAATGGGTCCCAACGCATTGCCGGGCAGATTCCGGTAACATGCGGTTTATCAAACGATACCGAATGGATTCAGTCGGAGCAGTCCGTAGTCGTATACGGGTACGGAGCATTTGTTGTGAATAATATCCCGGATAATGTCAGCTCTGACTTTGAAGCCGTGAGCACGAATAAGATCCTTCAGGTCTCGCTCATGGGGCCGGCGTATAACACCTCTTATGGCGCCGAGCGTTTCGAATGGAATTCCTCAACGAATGAATGGTCTTCCGTATGGGCACGGTCAGATGTCTCTTCGACCAGCATGGTCCCGATCCACAGTCAGTCGGGCAATATGGCCCTCATCAATGGTTACAGGTCGCCAGACGGCTGGGAAGTCCTCGGACTCGACTGGGATACGGGAGAAACCGTCCACCAGACGATCTTCGGTGATGTGAACTTCGGAAACGGGGCATATGCAATCCTGCAGTACCTGGATAACGACGATTTGATTTTCAATTCGTTCACGGGCCCGATCCGTATCCATTACGACAATGAATGATCAGGGGGGCATTACCCTCCCCTTTTCAAGAAAAAACTGGTATCTTGCAACGGTAAAATGTCGTAAAAATTATATGTTGGGATTTACTCAGTTGCCTGTTTTGCAGGCAACTTTTGAATTTTCGTAAATTTTATCCTTAAACATAGATTGGATTTTTAATGATTTGAGTTACAGCGTTTCTTGTAATGATCAATTTTTTAAAAAATATGATGTACTTTTTGTTATCTGTTTTTGTAATTTCACTTCAAGAAACAGCATAATTGAGTGTTACTGCATATTTTATTACTTTCTCCATTTAGCAGATGTCCATAAGACTTTAGCATGTCAAATACTGATCCTGACATAAATACAAAATAGGACTGGAACATCAATTTGTAAGAAATTATTGTTAAATTATCTTTAATTTTAAAATCTAATTTGATACTATTTTTAGTCAAAGTACATTTAGTAATACTTTTATATTTTTATGTAATACCTTTGGGTGTTGTTAATATCCTTTATTCAGATTCTCAGATGATTAGTAGGGTAATTCACAAAAAAGGGTGTTCTGTAATGGAGAAAAAAAAATTATTAGCATTATTTTCTGTTTTCCTGACAGCCCTGATCTTAATGACGGCGGGCTGTATTGGTCAGGACAGTGCCCAGGCTGAGGAGACATCGGCTAAGGGGACGCTGGCTGAAGGAGCATCGGCTGAGGAGACATTGGCTGAGCATACTGCTGACGGATCACAGCATGCGGATGTTGTTTATCTGAGCGGCGGAGATTATGGCTATCCTCAGCCGTTTACGATATATCCGAGGGGTCCCGGATCATCAAAGGTTGGAATGATCTTTGACGGTCTTTTAGAAAGGGATGAAGTCGGTATAATTCCCTGGCTGGCTGAAAGCTGGGATGTCAGTGCAGATGGAACGGAATATACATTCCATCTCCGTGAAGGTGTCAGCTGGAGCGATGGAGAACCTTTCACGGCAAATGATGTTAAATTTACTTTCGATTATGAGCAGGAAAATATGCCTATCTCTAGTGGAATTGAATCCGGGGTTGTAGATAATGTCCAGGTTGTGGATCCCAACACCGTCAAATTCGTGCTTTTCCAGCCTGCTTCATCATTCCTTTACAAGCTCACGAGTTTCAATATCATACCCGAGCATATCTACAAAGATGTCTCTGATCCTTTCACTTTCCTTGATCCGGAGGCAGTCGTCGGTACTGGTCCGTTCCTCCTTGATGAGTACAATAAAGAGCACGGATCATACAGGTTTGTACCAAACGACAATTTCTGGGGACCGGATACTGCCGTTGAAGCCGTAGAATTCATTCCTGTCAGCGATTCATTAATAGCTTTTGAACAGGGGCAAATA
>QKJV01000002.1 GCA_003249165.1 Desulfobulbaceae bacterium
TACTCCTGGGTGTACGGACAGCCCGCCGTACACTTGCCGCACTGGTAGCAGAGACTCACCCGCTGGCCGCTCTCCTCCTCTACCTCCCTGATAAAATCACTGTCACATGTCGCTGTTATGTTGATTACATTCATAATCTCCCCTGTTCCCCTTCTCCCCGGTTGCATGGGGAGAGATGTTCTTGAAAAGAACCATCGCAGGTTTTTTTCGCGAGCATCGGAATTTATTGCCGTATTAATGACGCGGCTCAAGTTATAAAAAAGTAACCCTTAAAAAATCATAGTTGTATAGCGAGCACTCTGGCTCCTGCGGACCACATACCACATTTTTAACACTACTGAAAGAGAACATCTGCGAATATAATAGGTTCGTTTTTATAAAAATTTATTTTGTTTGCGGCAAGTTAAACCTTAATTCCTGAAAAATTGGTGTGTTATTTATTTATAAACGGTAGACTCAGGATATAAAGTTATCTTGAATGTTTTTTTGGCTGAATAACACTATGCTATTTCTGAAACAGAATTGGTCTGGAGAGTGTCATCAGGCTATTCTCAGTTAAACCCGTTTGCCGCGATGAGGTTGATATGCCCTGAACAGTTAATAAATGAAATTACCCTCGGATTTTTATCCGATTCCTTGTTTTGTCTCATTATGATGGTGTTAACGGAATCGTTCTTTTGTAAAAAAAAAACAAATAAAGGCGGCCAATATTCAGTAAATCGATTGGGCAAATATTTGCTGAAGAGAGCGGGGGCACCGACAGACAGGGCACTGTAAATTACTATTTTTGCCCGCTAAGGGGAGAGATAAATTTTTATCATGACCATCCCGCAAAAATGAAAATGTGCAGGTGTGTGATGCAAAGACCAATTTATACCAAATTATATTAATAACACCTTCTGGAAGTTTTGCAAGATTATGGCTGAAAAATTTATGTATTTTTTCTAGTTGAGCTGCATTGAAAAAATATAATGCAACCGTCAAAAAAGACAGCATGCTTAGTTGCATTTGCGAAGAATCATATATAGAGTAAAAAAGCAATACATAATGTGAAACTAGTTCCCCTGTTTTTGTCGAAATCTCTTCCCGTTTGATCAGCTTCGGTGGCGTTCCAGTCGGGAATTCCTCTTGACAACTATGCTCTTTCGTTGTAATCGACAACGATTTGCAATAGGAAAAATCAGGCAGAATTTTCCTAACCGAAAGCGTACGCACTTCTCTAGATTACTCACTAGGTCGAGTGGATACTTAAAGAACTTCTTTGAAATTAACCTTTCCGCTCAAAATGTTGCGAGGCGCTTTGGTTCATAACTGTATTTAATTCACCATCTTACGTTTTTATACCAACAAACCAAGGAGTAACTGATGTGCCGGTTAGCGTTAAAGACCGCCAGTGAACCATTTTCTCCCTTCAGTGTGCTGCAGGCCATGGAAGCCATGCAGGAAGGATATGATGGTAGCGGCTTGGGACTTCTGTTGCGGGGGCTGCAGTTTGCCGATTACAGTTACAAGGCGGGGACTGGAGACCCGATTCTTTCCGGAATAGCCCATACCCAGGGTGCCTTGAACCGTTTGAATGATTTCATGCAGCGCCGCGGCTTTCAGATTCAATATGATCATGAATTTGATGTTGATCTAAGCAAGATTGAGTCAAAGGACAGATTTAAGTATATTCTGCAGGTTTATCGCAAACCTGCCGCCTGGGAGGTACTTTCCCGGACTCAGATTGAACATGAAATGATGATGATTCGTCTCGCTCTGCGCAAGGACGGGGAAGAAAACAGTGGAGACCTGACGGTCTTTTCATTCTGGCCTGATGTTGCCATGATTAAGGAAGTGGGATGGCCACTTGGCGTTGGTGAAGCGCTCGGACTTGACGCCCATCGCATTAAATCGCGTGTCTGCATGGCACAGGGACGGCAGAATACGAATTGGGGCATCAATCTCTATGCCTGCCATCCTTTTTTCATCCAGGGTATCGGCACCATGACAAATGGTGAGAATACTGCCTTTATTCCGATTAAAGACTGGCTTACAGGAAAAGGCTTTCCCGGCTACATCGGCTATCAGTCCGACAGCGAAGTTTTTACCCATATTCTACACTATGTAGTGAAACAGTTGGGATTGCCTCTTGAAGCGTACAAACACGTTATTACTCCACTGAAAACCGAAGAGTTAAAAGCACATCCCCAGGGAGATTTTCTTCTTGGCCTTCGGGATGCCTGCCGCCGTCTGATCATCGACGGCCCTAACGCGGTCATCGGAACTCTCCCTGATGAGACATGTCTGCTTGTCATGGATGCCAAAAAAATGCGTCCGGCGACAGTTGGCGGCAAAGCCGGGGAATGGGCCATCGCCTCGGAAATGTGCGGGGTTGACGCGATGATTCCCGACAGGGATAAATCCTTAGATTTCCAGCCGATGCGTCAACATACAATTATCATTCCTCCAGATAGACAGGAGCTTAAGATATGGTCTCAATTCGATCAATTCCTTCTTCCCCAAGCAGCTTAGCAGCAGGGGATCTTCCCTGGATAATTGAGCACAGGGAAGACAGGTGTACTCTTTGCGGCCGGTGTACTTCGGTATGTCCGGTTAATGCCATCAAGCTGACCTACATGCGGCAACGCATGCCGAAACTGGTCTTGACATCCAGCGAGCGCGGCAGCTCGTTTCGTACGTTTGTCGGAATCCGACAAAGAACAGAGATTGCTAATAAGTGTATTGGCTGCGGCTCCTGTGCTATGGTCTGCCCCAACTCGGCGATCAAACCGGTACCAAACCAGATGTTTGACCGTTACCGTTTTCAGAGTACAGCAAATGGTGAGCCGATTAAGCGAGGTGGGCGTCGTAACGACCCCGCTCCCGGCCTGCTGGATAAAATTATATTTAGCCGAATTTCCATGCTCACCGACCCGGCTCTTGATGCAGGTCGGCATGAGTTTTTCCTTAATACTCTGTTAGGCCGTGTCTTGCCACCCGAAGAATACATCCGGCGTAAAATGGCTGGTGAATGGATCCCGCCGGTTCGGGAAATTTTTCCTTTTGTCATCGGTTCGATGTCCTTCGGTGCGCTCTCTCCAAACATGTGGCTTGGTCTGCTCCAGGGCGTGGCCTACTGCAACGAGGTTCTTGGTATCCCGGTTGTTATGGCAACAGGGGAGGGTGGTTGCCCACCATGGGTGCTTAAAAGTCCTTTCTTGAAGTATATTATTCTCCAGATTGCCTCCGGTTATTTCGGCTGGGACGAGATAATCCGTGCCATTCCGGAAATGCAGTGCGATCCAGCCGCAATTGAGATCAAATATGGCCAAGGGGCAAAACCCGGGGACGGTGGTCTTCTCATGTGGTATAAGGTAAGCAAGCTCATTGCCCGGCTACGCGGTGTTCCCGAAGGGGTTGACCTTCCTTCTCCGCCGGTGCATCAGACACTTTACTCCATTGAAGAATCTGTCATGAAGATGATTCAGACCATGTCAATGGCCTGGAATTTCCGGGTTCCGGTTTATCCGAAGATTTCCGGTTCCAACTCCGCAAAATCAGTGCTTAATAATCTGGTGCGCAATCCTTACGCTTCCGGTCTGCTGATAGACGGGATCGACGGCGGTACCGGTGCTGCTTATAACGTCAGTATGGATACCATGGGGCATCCGATTGCTGCCAATGTTCGTGAATGTTACCTGGATCTCTGCGCTCAGGGTAAACAGAACGAGATCCCGATTTTTGCCGCCGGTGGTGTGGGAAAAACCGGGAATGTCACCCAGAATGGCATGGCCTTAATCATGCTTGGGGCAAGTGGCGTTCATATGGGTAAATATATGATGCAGGCTGCTGCCGGATGTCTTGGCAGCGAGCAGAATCGCTGTAATGTCTGCAATATCGGTATCTGTCCCAAAGGTATCACCAGCCAGAACCCGAAACTATACCGGCGTCTGGACCCGGATCAGGTAGCGCAGAGGGTTGCCGAAACGTTTATGGCGATCCGTACCGAGATGAAAAAGATCATGGCACCACTGGGACGATCTCAGAGCCTGCCTATCGGAATGTCCGACGCTATCGGTATTAATGATGAGGCTGCGGCAAAACGTTTGGATATCAAGTACGTATGTTAAAAATAGAAGGAAAGGGCAAAAGGTTCTTTCCCATCCTCCCGGAGGAAAAGAAGTGACTGAAGCAATTACCATTAAAGGATTGGATGAGAAAGGCAACCGCATCAGTTCCAAAAATTTTGAAGAGCTGGTGCAGGAGGCCTTTACAAAATCGTCAAAGCTCATCCTGGAAACATACGGCCAGCATAATGTTGGCGGACGACTGAACCCCAAAGGGGGCAAGCTCGAGATCCAGATAAAAGGTCCAGCCGGACAGCGTCTTGGCTGCATGGGTATGCCCGGCACCACAATCGTCTGTCATGGCCCCGCATCCGATGATGTTGGATATCTCAACATTGGTGCGGATATTGTCGTTAAGGGTGACGCCACGAACGGCGTATGTAATGCCATGGCCCAGGGTCGGGTGATGATCGGCGGGTCCATCGGTGCCCGTGGCCTTACCATGACAAAATGGAATCCTGAGTATCAAAGACCGGAATTATGGGTGCTTGGTTCGGTTGGCGATACCTTTGCCGAATTCAACTGTGGTGGGGTAGGTATTGTTTGCGGAATTAATCCGAAAAACCCGGAGAATGTCCTCGGCTACCGGCCCTGTGTCGGTATGGTAGGCGGGACCATTTACTATCGGGGACAGACAGATCAGTCTTATTCCCGGACCAACGTCATGGCCGTGCTGCCCAATGATGAGCAGTGGCAATGGCTGCTTGAAAGCCTCCCCGGATTTCTTTCGGCAATTGATCGCACGGATTTACTGGAAGAGCTCTCCGTTCGTGATGACTGGAAAATGCTCCAGTCGATTCCCCCGCAGGACAGAGCCCTGATGTTTTCCGGCCCCATGGCTATGAGTGAATTCCGCAGGAATATCTGGGACAAAGCCTTTGGCGGTGATCCCATCAGAGATCTGGCTCCCGGACTTGACCGTTCACCAATCGGCTTGATTGAAACCGGTGATTTACGGCGGCGTAAACCTTTCTGGGCTAATCAGGAGTCTGCCGCTCCCTGCGCCTATTACTGTCCGGTACATATTCCGACCATTGACCGTCTGCGTTTGATGCGCGATGGGAAGGAAAAAGATGCTTATGAACTGGTGCTGCAATACACACCTTTTCCTGCTTCCGTTTGTGGTTCCATCTGTCCCAATCTCTGTATGCAGAATTGTTCTCGTCAAATGGTTGATTCCAGCATTGATGTAGCGATGCTTGGTCGGGCTGTCAGGGATTTCCCCGCACCTGCAGTCGCACCCTCAGTCGGTAAAAAGGTTGCCATCATCGGTGGCGGTCCTGGTGGAATGAATGCTGCCTGGCAGCTTGCCTTGCGTGGCGTTGAAAGCCATATTTTCGAACGGGAAAACAAACTGGGAGGAAAGCTCGCTCAAGTCATTCCTTGGGAGAGGCTGCCACAGGCTATCTGGGATGCGGAAGTCAAACGTTTCATGGATACACCTAATATTCATGTTCACTTCGGCGTCAACATGACAAAAGACAAATTCACAGAGTTGAAAAATGATTTTGACTATGTCATCGTAGCCGTTGGGACACATGAACCCCGGCGAATACCATTTCCTGGGCATGAACGGGTAATCCCCGCACTTGATTTCCTCAAGTCGGCTAAAAGTGATAAACCGCCGGCTGTTGGCAAGCAGGTAGTTATTATTGGTGCAGGAAATGTCGGTTGTGATGTGGCCTGCGAATGTTATCGCCTTGGAGCTCAGGAAGTAACACTTGTTGATATCCAGAAACCTCTTGCGTTTGGTAAGGAGAAAAAGGCTGCCGAGGCGCTGGGCGCAAAATTCAGATGGCCGGTTTCCACGAAAGAAGTCACGGAAAATGGTCTGATTGATGCTGCCGATGAGTTGATTCCCGCCCAGACGGTGATTGTATCAATCGGTGATGTTCCTGCTCTTAGTTTCTTGCCGGACACGGTCGAGGTTGTTACCGTTGGTGGGGCAGGTTGGATCAAAACAAATGAGTCCTGCCGGACCTCTGATCCGAAAATTTATGCCGTCGGAGATGTTGAGCGCCCTGGTTTGGCTACAAATGCCTTGGGGCATGGAAAAAATGCTGCCCACGCCATTGTTGCTGATATCAAAGGAGAAGAATGGCAACCGTTTGCCAAGCAGGTCGTTAATCTTAAAAATTTGACGCCGGAACACTATGAGCCACGAATGTGCCCGAATGTCAATATGAATACATTTGAGGCAGATCGGTGTATGAGTTGTGGTACTTGCCGTGACTGCCATCTGTGCGAGACTATCTGTCCTACTGGTGCTATCAGCCGTGAAACGCTTGGTGAGAACGAATACAAATATGTTTCTGATGATGAAAAATGCATCGCCTGCGGTTTCTGCTCTGATACCTGTCCTTGTGGTGTGTGTATGGTTGATGAGGCCTATTTAAATTTGGATCATATAGTTGGATGAAAAACCGGGCTTCCTGAGTAAGGATGCCCGGTTTTTTTATGCGTTTTTCAAGGAGTTGTTTGTCAAATAATTGTAAATTATGAGAATGGGATGAACAGTTAAAAGGGCAAATAGGTTTTATTTGAACGTTAGTTTTTCCGGGTGTAAGAGAATGGAAGCTACAGGCCAACGCAAGCGACCGAGCTCATCTCCCGTGCTTTCAATTGAATATTCATAGAGACTGCGTTGCAGAGGGGCAAGATCAAGAGTCGGGTAAGATTTTCCCATACTAAAATTCGAAAGTCCGCATACGTGCGCTGTTCTGTTAATAATGGTGGGAACACCGTAAGTACGGCAGTTAATCGGGCGAGCGGTATAACAGTGGCAAAGGCCCTGATTGTTTAATAGTGGACAGCGAATCCTTGCAGTGGAAGGGTCGGTCTTACTTGTGAAAATTTTTTGCCATTGCTCTTCCGCCCGATAACATTCAGTGAGAATTTCATCCCGTACATCGGGGGGAAGTTTTTTGAAATGGAAGAGGAGATTTGCAGCTTCAATATAAGAAAGATCGAAGACTGCATTACAACAATCACTACAGCCTTTCCCACAGCATACCTCCTCCGGGAATTTTTCAAAAATCATAGTCATAGTCTGATCGACGAATTGATAGAGATGCAATAATTTGGCAAACATGAATCGGGGTCCTTTCGGATGTATGCTGGAAGAGTTCTCGGGGAAACAGCTTAACATTCTAAATCATGTTAGAAAGATGTACAGTAAAACAGTATCAAGTGCAAGAAAAGGTCGGTTGATTTCCGCCGTGATGGATTTACATTATAAGAGTAATTTTGTAACAGGTATGCAGGAGTATAAGGGATGGGAGGAACCGCTGCTGCGTGAAAGCCGTTTTTTTTGTATACTCTGTGTAACGTTAGAAAAAAAACAATTCGTAGAGGATTATTTGCATGAATAATAAACATGTTGTCTGTCCGGTATGTAACAGCGTCAATCGGGTTCCTGCCCAGAAAATTGGGCGCGGTGCTTTGTGTGGTAAATGTGGCAATAAACTGTTTTCAGGCAAACCGCTGGATTTGAATGCAGGCAATTTCCAGAAACATGTTGAACGGAATGATATCCCTCTGGTGGTTGATTTTTGGGCTCCATGGTGCGGACCTTGTAAAATGATGGGTCCTGTTTTTGCTCAGGCCGCCGCCCAGCTCGAACCCAATGTAAGGCTAGCAAAGGTCAATACTGAACAAGAACAGGGGATTGCCGGACAGCTCGGTATCCGTTCTATTCCAACTCTTGCTGTATTCCTGAATGGTCGTGAGGTTGCCCGGCAGTCCGGGGCCATGGATTTAGGCAATCTGTTGCAGTGGGTTCGTTCCCATACCTGAAAAGGATATATCACCTCAGTGTGAATACATACAGTGTACTCTTGGATACACTGTCCGCAAAATACACTGCGATGCTTTATCCTAATAAAGTGTTTTTTCGAAATGGTGTGTATTCATGAGGGAATTGCTTTTTTAAAATTGTACAAAGAATCGGCTTTAACCGTTATAATCCATTAAGTCAGAACTGCGGTATTTTGATTCCCTCCAACTTATCTTTAGTAAACAAAGGCAATAGTGCGATGTGGTAATTTAATGATTCAGCGTGCCTGTCATATTTTCAAGGTGCTTGATGCAGGATGAAGAAGAAAGACAATGGCTGAAAAATTTTCTGCCTTCAGTCATTGTCTTCAAAGGGAATCGCAGGCAAACACTTATTCGTTGCTTATCGCGATTTTTAAAGCATCCCTGATATCGGTCACGTAGTGAAAATTAATGGTATCTCTGACCGATTCCCGAATCTCCACAACGTCTTTCTTGTTAAGAGCTGGAAGAATAACCTCGGTAATGCCCGAACGTACAGCCGCCAGCACCTTTTCCTTTATCCCACCGACTGGTAGAACATCGCCCCGCAGAGTGATTTCCCCTGTCATCACAATATCTTTCCGAACCGGTCGATTGGTGAAAAGTGATGTGAGTGAGACCACCATGGCGACACCGGCAGAGGGCCCGTCCTTTGGGATAGCCCCTTCCGGAACATGGATATGAACCTCGTTTTGGGCAAAAAGCTCTTCATCGATGTTCAGTTCAGCAGCATGGGAACGAATAAAAGTCAAGGCTGCGCTTGCCGATTCTTTCATCACGTCGCCTAGTTTGCCTGTCATTTTGAGGCCGGCATTCCCTTTCATTTTGGCGGTTTCAATAAAAAGTAATTCCCCGCCAAAAGGAGTCCATGCAAGACCGGTTGCCAGTCCGGGGCCCCATGAGTGAGCCAGAGTTTCCGGGAAAAACTGGATTGCCCCCAGGAATTTCTCCAGATCGCCGACGTCTATATTTGCCTTCTTGGTTTCACCGGCAACAATCTCCTTGGCGACACCGCGGCAGACTGTCGCCAGTTGCCTTTCCAGATTTCTTACTCCAGCCTCTCGGGTATAAGAACGAATAATTGCCCGGATAGCATCATCGGTAAAAGAAATATCATCCTCAGTGAGGGCATGGGCGTCAAGCTGTCGTTCAATGAGATGATGTTTAGCGATGTTCAGCTTTTCATCTTCGGTATAACCAGAGAGGGTAATAATCTCCATTCTGTCACGCAACGGTCCTGGAATGGTATCAAGCATGTTGGCCGTCGTAATAAACATAACCTTGGAAAGATCAAAGTTGATTTCCAGGTAATGGTCGC
>QKJV01000195.1 GCA_003249165.1 Desulfobulbaceae bacterium
CCAGGTAAATGGGGACACCTTATAGGAAACGACCATTGGAACATCAAGAATAGCAAGCTCCAGGGTTACCGTTCCTGATGAAGCAACAACCAGATCGCATGCAGCCATGAGATCATAACGATTCTCGGCGATCACTCTGACATCAAGGCCCGGATGGTCCAACCCGCAAGCCAGGAGATCATCAAGAGTGAGCGTCGGTGCAAGTGGAAGCAGTACGGTTAAGTCGTGATGAACATCCTTCATTTTTGTCGCGGTTTCGAGAAAAACGGGCAGCATAGCACGAATTTCTCTTTTTCTGCTGCCAGGAAGAATACCAAGCAGCATACCGGCCGGATTGATCCCATGCTGTCGGCAGAACTCCTTGCGTGACATTGTCTGCTTGACCGAATCGAGCAAAGGATGACCGACATATTCAACTGCAACCCCGCGCTGCCGGTAAAATTCTTTTTCAAAAGGCAAAATCACGGCCATCTTATCAATTATCCTGCCAATTTTTTTTACCCTGCCACTGCGCCAGGCCCATACCTGGGGACTTATGTAGTAAAAAATGGGGATACCAAGCTGCCTGGCCTTTGCGGCCAACAATAGATTAAAATCAGGATAATCGATCAGGATCAACAGATTGGGAGGATTATTCTGTAACTCGTTAACCAGAATTTTGCGCGCAGCTCGGATATCGCCGAGATGGGAGATGACCTCCACCAGGCCGACAACCGCCATGGAAGCTGCATCATAGAGAATCTCAACCCCTTCCCGACGCAGCTCGCTGCCTCCCATGCCGCAAAGGCTGAGGTCAGGTTTAAGCTGCTTCATGGCGGCAACCAGGCGAGCTCCATGCATATCGCCCGAAGCCTCGCCCGCAACAATCATAACCCGCTGCATAGGGTATCTTTGTGTTTGTTGATATGGTGGTGAATCTGACTGATGATACGCAATGCAACATCAAGGGCCTTCCTGCCTTCCGGACCACCGACCTGCGGTTTTTTCCGCAGACGGACATTGGTGACAAAATCAGTCAACTCCGCCGCAAGGGCATCCTGTTCGGTAAAGCAGAAATGCGTTATCTTCTCATTAGGATAGCCTTCCGGACCAGTCCCGGAAAGCAATTCAATAATCTTGATTTCCTTAGTGGCGTAATTAACCGTCAATGAACTACCAGGTTGATAGATACGCAGACTGCGGACATTGTCATGATGAACTCGGCTGACCGTTACATTTGCCGTGCAGCCGTTTTTGAAAATGAGCT
This sequence comes from Desulfobulbaceae bacterium, assembly GCA_003249165.1. Lineage (GTDB taxonomy): Bacteria > Desulfobacterota > Desulfobulbia > Desulfobulbales > SURF-16 > SURF-16. The sequence continues at coordinate 1,247 of QKJV01000195.1, forward strand.
GGGCGGCTGCAACATCAGTTTCCTTTGTCACTACCGGCACACCGATGGTTGAAATGGATTCCAGGGGGGCCGGCACTACAGTGAGAATAATATCGATATCATGGATCATCAGATCAAGGACAACATCTACTTCGCAACCTCTTGGCTTAAAAGAGTGCACCCGCTGAGATTCGATAAAGACCGGGCAGGTCAGATAATTCTGCATGGCGACTATAGCTGGATTAAATCGCTCCAGATGGCCGATCTGTAGAATGCGTCCTCCCTTCTCCGCCTTATCAATGAGCTCATCCGCTTCATCGAGGGTAATAGTCATCGGTTTTTCCAGCATGACATCGACATTGCTGGCAAAGCAATCACAGGCCACTTTATAGTGCAGTGGCGTCGGCACAACCACGCTTACCGCATCAACCCGCTCTAACAGTTCTCTGTAATCAGTAAATGGCGTTGTTCTATTCGCCTCGGCAACCTGTCTGGCAAGATTTTCGGACACATCCGCCACTCCGACAAGTTCCACGTTTTCCATTGCCGCATATTTCTGGGCATGAAACTTCCCCAGATATCCTACACCAATCACACCAATTTTAATTTTTTGCATAATAGTCTTAAATATTTTTCACAGGTCAACCGGCCAGGTAAATTGCTGATTTCTCCAACATCTCATTCAAGAAGGAATCAAGAAGCTGGCGTATTGAGGAATGTTCCGGAACAGGTTTATCCAGAACGGTGGTTAAAAAATCCTCTCCAAGCCGGGGAAAACAGCGTACACCGTCTGTCTTCTTACGACCTAGATCGGATTGAAAAGATTCACGATAGCCTGAAAATCTTTCAACAAAAACATTTGTAATTGTTGCCGAAAGAGAATCAATCTTCTCTTTGTTAAGTGACTTGGAATGGGAGTTCATTATCCTGTCAACAATGTTCACAATAACCGCCCGGTTAAAATTCTCCACCTCACGCGGATCTGGTGCAGCAACATGGCGCAGATAGCTGGCCGTCACCCAAAAGGCACAAAATACGTCAAATTCATTTGCTCTGACACCGTATTCGTCGATGTTTCCTTTTCTAAGAAAATCGGTCAGATACTCGGAGGTCAGGCGGTTAAGCGCAAAAAGTTTTTCCCGTACTGATGCTGCTGCAGACATAAAAGCTGGATTAACTCCCGTCTCAGGTTAACAGATGGTCTTCAGACACATGATGGCGTTTTTTGAGTTTTTCCCGTTTCCATGGGTAGAAGGTGAAAACGACGGAGGCGACAATCGTCAGGAGCAGCCAATCAACACCAAAAAGGATAAGCGCATCGGTAGAATAATTGCCGTAATTCTGTCGTAATTCACCAAGGAATGACTGCATCATCATGATCATAAGGACAGCAGGGGTGAAATAACGGATACAGACATCCCAGAGGATATACAGTCTCACCCCACCTGTGTTGTTAATATGATTTCGGGCATTATGGGCCTTGAGTAACCAGCCGACGACATAACACTCAAAAATACCGCCTGTCAACAAACCGTAGTTCGTAATAAAATGATCGGTAATATCGAGGAGGTACATTCCACTTTGTGTTGTAAAGACAAGGCTGCCGAAAAAACCGGTCAAGCAGATGACACTGACCACCGATTTGCGGGACCAGGGAAATTTATCGGTTATGGAACAGGTAAAGGCTTCGATAAGCGACATGCCGGATGAAAGTCCTGCGAAAATGAGCACCAGGAAAAACATGGCACCAAAAAGCGATTGACCAAAAGGAAGTTGACGAATGGCTTCCGGATAGACAACAAAGGCCAACTGAGGCCCCCCCTTGATCACCTCACTGAAGGCGACCCCTTTGGCATGCGCCATAAACCCCACAATGCCGAACACCGCAAAGCCGGCAATAAAGGAATAAATACAATTAATGATGGATGTCCACAGCGCATTGCCGACAATATCTGTTTTTTTCGGCAGATAGCTGGCAAAGGTTATCATGATCCCAAAGCCGAGGGACAAAGTGAAAAAAATCTGGCCGAAGGCGGCAATCCAGACCGACCAGACCTCAGGGTCATTAAACCGTCTGAATATATCTATTTTATTCCAGTCGGCCTTAAGATAAAAATTGCTGATCGCGTCTCCTGCCCCATCAAGAGTCACTGTCCAGCCGACCAGAATCAGTGTCAACAGGAATAGAATCGGCATGAAGAAGCTGCACGCCTTTTCGATACCGTGGTTTACCTCCCGGTAACAGATAATCCAGCAGATGAACCAAACCAGAAAGGTTGAAGAAGCAATGGGGATTCTGATTTTACCCAACTCTGAGGGAGAATCGGTAAGCTGCAGAAATGAATGGAAAAAAAAGTTCTGCGGATCTGCTCCCCATGCGAGAGTAAAGGAGAAAAAGAAATAATTGATACACCAGCTTATAATAACCGCATAGTAGAGCATGATGCCGTACAGCGCAACGGTAGGCATCCACCATCCCGCCCATTCCCAAGGCGGGGACACCCGGCTGAACGCCAGCGGAGATGAACCTTTCTCACTGTGGCCTAGGGTGTATTCGAGAATCATCAGGGGAATACCAGCCAACAGCAAGGCGCACCCATAGGGCACAAGAAATGCGCCTCCGCCGTATTCAAAGGCCATATAGCTGAAACGCCAGATATTTCCAAGCCCCACGGCAGAACCGATGGCAGCAAGCAGAAAGCCGAGTTTGCTCCCCCATATAGCCCGTTGCGGTGTTTCGTTCATCGTGAGCAGTCCCGGATATTGATGACAGAGTTTTCCATAAAAACTGAGGCGCTGTCAGCCGCTGGCAAGCTTCTTATGAGGCAATGAACAGCGCAATCAAATGAATTTTTCTGCAGCCAGTCTAAATGAAAATAAATCTTTGTCAATAAACTAAGGAATCAAGTAAAATGATTTCAGACAAAACATTTAAAACATTGAGGCTTTCCCAATCTCTGATTTTAAAAAAAATTTCTGTAAAATCCAATGACGCAGCAACAGTTCCAAGCCATGGTTGTGAGGGAAGAGCCCGGCAATATTTATATCCGGGATATCTGTAAAAAAAGCCTAACCGAACTCCCTGAACACGATGTGCTGGTCCGCGTCCTTTTTTCTTCCCTGAATTATAAGGATGCCCTGTCAGCCACAGGCAACAGAGGTGTTACGCGGCTTTATCCGCACACTCCCGGCATAGATGCTGCGGGGACTGTTGTTGAAAGCAGATCGGATAAATTCAAATCCGGGGATAAAGTTATTGTCAGTGGTTATGGGCTGGGGACAAAAATCCCAGGTGGTTTCGGCGAATTTATCAGAGTTCCGGTAGAATGGATCGTCCCTTTGCCTGCAGGGCTGACTTTACGAGAAAGTATGATATACGGAACAGCCGGTTTTACGGCAGCCCAGTCAGTCCTTAAAATTGTCACTCATGGTGTAAAGCCTGATGACGGCAAAATTCTTGTCAGCGGCTCTACCGGCGGCGTTGGCAGCGTTTCGGTGGCCATCCTGGCTAAAGCAGGCTACCGGGTGACCGCCATTACAGGCAAAATGACCGAACACGCGTTGCTCGCCCGGCTCGGCGCCAAAGAGATCATCAGTCGTCAGGAAGCAACGGACACTACAGGGCGAATGATGTTGAAAGAAAAATGGGCAGGCGTTATCGATACTGTCGGTGGAGAGATACTGACCACGTCAATACGGTCAACAGGCTATGGAGGAATAGTAACATGTTGCGGAAATGTTGCCTCACCGAAGCTCAATCTCTCCGTTTACCCTTTCATTCTCCGCGGGGTGACGCTGACCGGCATCGATTCGGCTAACTGTCCACTGGCCGTCCGGCGGCAAATCTGGGAAAAACTTGCGACTGACTGGAAAATCGACCAGCTTGATGACCTTGCCCGGGAAGTAGGTCTGGATTATTTGAGTCCGGAAATAGACAACATCCTGCATGGAAAAACAAGGGGAAGGATTGTATTGCGGCTCTGAGAAAATACCAGCATTATGAAAAATTTATCCAATAAACACAGCATATACGATGAATAACGAAACAAAATACATAAAAGACATAGACAAACTGGTACCCCGTCCCGATATTGCCCTGGAAGTTCTGCAGATGGCTTATGACAACCAGGTCAGCATTCCGGCCATGGCACTTAAAATTGAAATGGACCCGAACCTGACCGCAAATATGCTGCGTCTGGCGAATTCCGCCTATTTCGGCCATATGCGGGAGATTACGTCAGTCAAGGATATTATTATCCGCCTCGGACTGGAAACTGTCAAAATTATAGCAATAACCGGAGCATCAGCTGGTCTGATGCGTTCCCCGCAACAGGCTTACAGCCTTGAACCTGGGTCATTGTGGCACCATTCCCACGCAACGGCAGTCCTGTCCTCGGTTATTGCAAAATATGCACGGGTTGAGGATACGGGCAGCATCTACACTGCTTCACTGCTCCATGACATCGGCAAGGTCATCCTCAACAGACCGTTACAGATCGCTATTTCGAATAATAAGGGACTAGGGAAAAAATTCAACTCACTTCTTGAACTGGAGCAATACCTGTTGGGAACCGATCACGCCAAAACAGGCATGGCCCTGTTGCAGAAATGGGGTTTGCCTGACAATGTTACCTTACCTGTAGGTTTCCATCATAATGTGAATTGTAAAGAAGCGAGGTTGTTGCACGTAAAAATTGTCAGTCTGTCTAATTTCCTGGTAGAAAGTATCGGAATTCGATCGGTGGTGCCGGACAATTTCATCTTCAACGTGCAGGAATTTATTGACCAGAATCAGCAACTGCCCGATGTTCCCAATTTTCAGAACAACATGGAAAAAATTATTGATGAATTTTTTTGCCAGTTTAACGAAACGGCAAATCTGGCAAATTAAAAAAGGATCACGGTGAACTCATCCGGATGCAGATACAAATATAAGGCAGAGAAGTCTTTCAAGCGGATACCCATCTTTGATTTCCAAAAAAAATCAGGGAGAACCGCAGCAAGCCGGGTAAGCACTGTTATTGGAGTTTAATGATAAAAAAAGAATTTTTTATTGGAGATCACTGTCAAGAAGCAAAACGACCTTATTGCCGCCCTCACTTTTAGCCACATGCATCGCCTTATCCGCTAAGGAAAAGAAATCCTCGTAATTTTTCAAATTGGCAGTATTATTCGATGCAACTCCGACACTGATGGAAATC
>QKJV01000424.1 GCA_003249165.1 Desulfobulbaceae bacterium
TGTTCCACAAGGCGCTGCGTACCGCGTCGCCAAGCCCGCCTTCCGGGACATGATCCTCGATGGTGATAAGCAGACCCGAGGCCGCGGCAGCAGCCTGCAGTGCTTTTTCATCCACCGGCTTGATGCTGTATAGATCAATCACTCCAACGGCAACACCTTCCTTCTGCAAAACCTCACAGGCCGCCAGTGACTCATGGACGGTGAGGCCAGCAGCCACCAGGGTTGCCCGGTCGGCATCGCTCCGGCGCAACACCTTGCAGCCGCCGATGGGAAACTCTTCATCCGGTCCGTAAAGTACCGGCGTTGCCATTCTGGTGGTTCGCAGGTAGGCGATACCCCGGTGGCGGGCAGCCTCGGCCACCAGTTTTTCCGTGCTGACCGCGTCACAGGGATAGAGCACCAGGCCGTTTATGATGGTACGGAAAAAGGCGATGTCTTCCAGCCCCATCTGGCTCGGGCCATCCATGCCGATGGAAACGCCGGCATGGGAGCCGACAAATTTGATATTGGCATTGGAGTACTGGCTCATGCGGATCTGATCGTAGGCACGGCTCATGAAAGCGGCAAAGGTCGAAACAAAGGGAATTTTGCCACGGCCTGCAAAACCGAGCGCGGCTCCGGCCATATTCTGTTCGGCAATATACATTTCGAAAAAACGGTCGGCATGTTCCTGCTTGAAATATGCGGCCATGGTGGAATTGCTCACCTCGCCGTCAAGACTGACAATATTGGGGAAGGCGGGATACAATCTTTTCAGGGCGTTGCCGAATGCCTTGCGGGTTGCGACCTGCTCTCCCACTGCATAGGAGAGCGGAGCCGGCTCTGCCGTCGGCTGGCCGGCCGGCTTGAGATCCTGAGGAACGGCGAAGGTGCCGCGAATCTCCTTGTCAACCTCACCCAGTTCGGACAAAGCCTGATCAAGTTCTTCTTTTTTCAAGGCCTTGCCGTGCCATCCGTTTTTATCCTCAATAAAAGAAACTCCCTTGCCCTTAAGTGTTCGGGCAAGAATCATCACCGGTCGGTCAATGACCTGATCTACCTGTCTGTAGGCATTTAATATTTCTTCGAGGTTGTGACCGTCAACAATTATAGTATGCCAGTCGAAGGCCTCCGCCCGGCGACGGTAAGCCTCAAGATCATGGCCGTACATGGTTTCTCCCCGTTGCCCCAGGCGGTTGACATCAACTACTCCTACCAGATTATTTAACTGGTAGTGGGCGGCAATTTCCATTGCCTCCCATACCGACCCCTCCGCCATTTCGCTGTCGCCGAGCAGGATATAGGTGCGATAGGGAAGTTTATCCAGCCGGGCGTTGAGAGCCAGGCCGACCCCAATGGACAGTCCCTGGCCTAGTGAACCGGTGGCGGCTTCGGCATAGCGAAAAGCAGCTGTGGGATGCCCTTCCAGTGAGCTGCCGAAACGGCGATAAGTCATGAGATCTTCTTGACTTAATTTTCCCGCAGCAGCCCAGAGGGAATAAAAAAGCGGGGAGGCATGCCCTTTGGAGAAGAGCAATCGGTCATTGTTGGGATGATCGGGCTGATCGGCATCGTAGCGAAAAAAGCCGCCGAAGAGGAGGCCGACCATCAGCTCCACCGCAGAGAGCGACGATGTTGGATGGCCGGAGCCGGCATTTGTTGTCATGGTCAGTATGTCATACCGAATCAGACGGGCAATTTTTTCGAGCTGTAGCTTGGTTTGGAGTTCTATCGTCATTATTTTTACTCTCCCTTATTTTTTTGATGGGAACAGGAATCCTGACTGTTATTTTTGCAATTTACCTTTATTTCGATTTTTTTTATGGAAATTATCCTGTCTGACAGGACAAAATCCGGAACAATAAGACAACATATGAGCCTGCGGAGAAGAGAAACCGTCTTACTCCGGGGGGACCTGTTTCATGCCCCTCTCGTTTGACATGAGAACCTGCAGATACATCCGGAGGACAACCGCGTTGTTATGTTCCGTGTCCCTGGCGCTGAACACGAGAGTCAACCTGCCTTTTTTGGCCAGAGCGAAAAGTTTTTGTACAGGCTCCTGGCTGGCGTCCAGTTCCTGGAAATATTTCTTGATGAATTCCTCCCACTTTGCCGGATCATGATTGAACCATTTCCGCAAGCTGCTGCTTGGCGCGATATCCTTCATCCACACATCGAGACCAACACTTTCTTTACGAACTCCCCGGGGCCAGATCCTGTCCACCAGTATCCTTGTCCCATCACTCTTTGCCGGGGATTCAAAAGCCCGTTTCAAACGGATATCCATCATCGGTTCTTTTCTTTCTATCTGCCGGGAAACAATCTTCATTGTTCTGGTGCCGGTGAAAATGCAGGAAAATCTGGCCTTTTTTAATAATGTCATGCAAGCAGACTGCCAATCAGATGCAAAGTAGCACTGGTATGCAAAATGACCAAATTAAAGACAATGTTGTAGATGGTCCTCACAGGGGAAGGGTAAAAGTACTAAACGGATCTATGCCATAAACCAGGGTTATAAAATATAATATGGCTTTCGGGTCATGGCGATGATGCGGTCGCAGAAAGCGAAAAAAAGGAAATGGCGATGGGGAACAGATTCACAAGGGTTTCGTAAAGCGAAATGCTCCCATATCGAGTCAATGATGTCCGACGAGGCAAGCTGGTTGCCGGAGTGAGTCGTAATTTTTTGGGCAACTCTTTCATAGAGTCAAAATTTTTCCGATGCCTTGTCGTAAGCTTTCTGCAGCGATTGATAGCTTTTGATAAAGCCTTTTTTCATTTCGTCCCAGGCCTCTGAAGAACTTTGTTTCATTCCTCCATACCATTCAGCAATTTCATTGCGTTTTTGCCGCAGCTCTCGGAGTGCCTGCTGGCTTTTTTCCCGGCTGGCCTCACTCATATCCTGCCATTTTTCGCTGCTCTGTCTTTCCAGTTTATCAATTTTAACATCCATTTTATCCAATATATCTCTAGCTTCTGCCATCACTTCATCTTTTTTATCGATAGAATAATTTTTGATCGCTCGAAGTGTATCATTCGCCTCTTTTCTGACCTCATTTATTTCTTTTTTTTCTTCCTCATGCATCTGTTCCGCGGCAGGAAGGGAAGAACCATGAAAAACGGTTAATAATGTCAGAAAAATTGACCAGCACAATACTCTGCGGTTTTGTCGTTTCAACATCTCGTCCTCCTGTTTCTAAATTGGTTTAATGAGACTACATCATGTTTACATGAAGGTGAGTAACAAAAAGTATGCCACCGGTTTGAATTTAAAAAGAAGGTGATTATCACTAATTTTCGGTCAACTTCCCGGTTGCACCAGAGCTGAAACTTGATGGTTGGTAAAAAATCTCAGCGCCGAATTTTCGAGATTATAAATCGAAGATTTTTCATGCAGAGGAGGGCGGTTAAGTGGGGTTCTATGAGACAGTCAGACGCGATGGTAATCAAACAAGAGTATAGATTCTGTTATCCTGGTGTAAAAAAAACGTATGTCGAAAATAAAAGGCACTATCAGAAATAGGTTGCCCTGGAACCATTTTGTTGATAGCAATCCAATTTTGGGAAAAGATCATGACAGAGTGGGAAAACAGCTGCAGACCTGAATATCAAGTTAATATAAACTTTTGGGTGATTATGTATGTTTCCAATCCGGGATGATAATCCGCGTCTCCATACATCCTTTGCCACCTTTACCATTATCGGGCTAAATGTGATTTCCTGGGTGTGGCTGCAGGGGTTCGGGGTGAATCCGAAGCTGGCAGAATCGATCTGCAGGTTCGGTTTGATTCCCGGTGAATTTCTGGGCTATCTTGCACCGGGAACACATGTTAATATGGGGGGTGGATTTGCCTGTATCATTCAGGATAAACCTGACCTGTTCGCTCCTCTTACTTCCATGTTTATGCATGGCGGTTGGCTCCATATCATATTCAACATGTGGTTTCTGGCACTTTTCGGGGACAACGTCGAAGATGCCATGGGCTACTTCCGATTTATTATTTTTTATCTGCTTTGCGGATTTGGTGCCGTGGCGGTGCAATTATTCGCCGACCCGACAAGCCATCTGCCGATGATTGGGGCATCCGGTGCCATCGGTGGAGTAATGGGCGCCTATGCACTGCTGTATCCTCGCGCCCCTGTTCATATGCTGGTCTTTCTCGGCTTTTTTTTCTTTCGTATTGTGGTGCCGGCCTATTTCATGCTCGGATACTGGTTTCTGCTCCAGGTCCTGAGTGCCATGTCGACAATTGACAGCAAAACGGGTGGTGTTGCTTTTGCTGCCCATGTGGGTGGTTTTCTCACGGGTATTATTCTGGTTAAATTTTTCTGTAATCCCAGACGGCTGTCGGCCTGCAGTTCCAAAAAGGGGACCGTATCGAAGTTAGTGAAAAGAATCCGTTAAACAACTGTGTGGTTCGGGAAGAAACACGTGAAGACATCTATGAAACTCCTTTTGGCGTCAATATTCTCGCTCAGACCCCTGTTTCCGGGCTGATCCAATGACCATCGACACGGAGCTTTTTGATTTCAACTTTGCTTGCAATCCGTTGCAAAACGAACTCGGTCCGGCGCTTCTGCCATGCATCGAAGGGTACTGGGGAACCAGCTACTTCAAGGCTGTGACCGGAGACCATTTCACGGACCTGGGGGCCGGTTCTGTTGGGAAAGTACATGGCTGTTTCTATGCCTGGGACATCGGTCGCCAGGAGGGCGGCAATTATGAACACTTTGCCGCCATGCCGTCACGCCTCAACCCCGGAGGCTCCCTGTGACCGTCCGCCCTCTGACAATGCGGGAAGTTGCTTTCTTCTTCTTTCCGTTGCTGCTCAATGTGCAAATGATGAGCGTTTCTCACTCCATCATCAACGCCGCACTGGCGCGGCAGGACGATTACGTCAATGCCCTGGCGGCCTTTGCCACGGCCATGGTGGTGCACCTGTTCGTCGCCTCACCCTCCTACCAGAATCATACGGTAACCATTGCCATGGTGCGTGGCCGTCAGTCGCTGCGAGGCGTGGTGCTCTTTGTCCTGCTGGTGGCCATCTATGTTTCGATCGTATTATGGCTCATTGCCGTGACCCCCGTCGGCGACTGGTTGCTGGGGAACATTATCGGCATCAAAACCACCCTGATCCCGGAAATCAAGCGGGTGATCGTCTTTCTGGCGTTTCTCCCTTTTATTACCGGTTTCCGAGGTTTTTTTCAGGGGTTGGTGATTCGTGCCCGGCGTACCTCCCTGGTCTCGTTTGCCACCGGCATACGCATTGCGGCATTGTTTGGTTATCTCGCTCTGGGTCGCACGTATTTTTCAGGAGCCGTTCTTGGCGGTTTTGCCCTAGTGGCATGTGTTGCTACCGAAACCCTGGTCATCGTCTTTTTCGCCTGGCGCGTCTCTCCGCCCCTCGACGGTAATGATCCCGAAGAAAAACAAACCGGCGAGATTTTTCGGTTTGCCTTTCCGCTGGCTTATTCCTCCTGCCTGCAACAGTCTATTCCCCTGCTTATTGCAGCGATCATCGGCCGACTCAGCGATGGCGCTCTGGCTTTGGCCGCCTTTGGTGTCATTCGAGGGTTTCTGTTTCTTTTGGCCAGTCCGATGCGCAATCTCCAACAGGCGTACCTGACCCTGGTAGACACGCCGGGCGACTACCGGGTATTGGTGCGCTTTTTTCTCTGGACATCCTGCGGCATGGGACTCCTCATGCTTCTTACCGCATTTCCTCTCAATCAGTTTTTGCTGAGCAGGGTCATGGGAATCGCGGACGATCTGCGTCTTTACCTTATCTGGCCACTGGCGGCCTGTGCCGTTTTTCCATTTTTATACGGTATTGCCAATCTGCTGCGTGGTTTCTTCGCCGGAAAACATCGTACCGGCCTGCTGGGGCATTCCACCATCTGGAAATCCGCTTATCTCGCTGGTGCATGGGGACTTTCCCTGCTCAGCCCTCTGCCCGTTGCAGGTGTGGTACAGGCCGTGTTTCTGCTCCTTTCCGCCGAACTCCTTGAAGTCTGGTACCTGCATCGGCAACGGTTGCAGCTTTTTCCCGATGTCATGACGAGCACTGACGGTTAGTTGATCTTGCCACAGAAAAATGGAGACCGAGTTAAGCCGCTTTTCTCTTACTTGGTGTGGTCGCGCCGCTGTTCTTCGGCAAAAAGAAAGAAGCGTCGGTGGCAAGATAAATTGCCCTGCGTGATCTGTTTCTCCAGTGGACGAAGACCGGTATCGGATGAAGTTGATGGGTTCGTGCTGGAGAATGAGGAGCCAGAACAGGAGAAATCAGATCCTCTGCCGTCTCGATTTGAAACGGAGGATAACAGAAAACCACATTATCGCCGGAGTCTGATCAGCAGCTATCCTACACCCTTTCATGCCAATGCCTTTGGTTGCATACCTCACTCAGTATGGGTGCTGTACAGTAAAAA
>QKJV01000174.1 GCA_003249165.1 Desulfobulbaceae bacterium
TAATAGTAAGCCAGTTTGTCGGTGATTCTTTGCCAGGGGATAATTGTGCGTAGAATAACGAATTCATTGTTCGGGTTATTAATGTTGTTTTTTATCCATTCTTCGCTGAAGGCTTCAGTGTTTTTTTTCGATCATTACCAATCCTCTATTTACAGTATTATAAGCGTAAGACAGTTTAATTCAGATTTTTGTACAATAGAATACGATGGCATTTAATAGGTTCTGAGAGCCGACAAAATAGAAAATCAGCAGATACTAATTAATGCGAAGACTACCTTGTAACCAGGCCCCGTTTTTTGTATGGAAGAACACCCCAGACTTTCCCTGTTTTTCTGGGTTCTAAAATGATCCAGATTTCGAATTTTGAATGCTGCAGTGGAAGACTCAGAGTCGGCATTATCCATAGGTGTATGAATCCTTGAATAATCCTGTTTCAAATAATACCTATCAGGGGTTGAATGCGAGGACTACATGTCGGTCAGACTATGTTTTTCATCTTAATGGATACCATAGAAATTATGTTTATCAAGAAACCCTTTTCCAGCTACCAGCTGGCCAATAAAATCCGCCAGGCCCTTTCCCCGGCTAATTCGCCTTAAGGGGTTTCCAGAAAATTTCGCACTCCCCGGTATTCCCGGAAACATAAATAACACCGCCTGAAACCGTAACGGAAAGGTCCATTGTCCTGTTGGCCAATCCAGCCAGTTCCTGTATGCCTTTCCATTGGAACTGAAAGACCTCCGCACTTAACCCCTGGAACTTTTCCCCTTCCTTCTCCCACCAGTTGTCTGACTTGATGTTAAAGGAATATACCCGCACCGCAGAAGAGAGCCGTACGGCCTTTTTGATCCGGTCAAAGGAAGGTTCTCCCACCTCAACCCAGAGGGCAATCCTGCCATCCAGGGTTTTCTCCCAGATATCCGGCTCCTCCACAGTGGAAAGCCCTCGGGTCATGGTCAGGGCTTCAGTGGCATTCATGCAGAATGCGATCACTCTTGCCATCATGCGCTCAACAGATTCAGAAGGGTGCTGGGCAAGGGTAAGGTTCAAGGTATCGTAAACATTTCGGTCCACATCGGCCAAGGTGATATTTGCTTTAAAAATGGTGGAGTTAAGGGCCACTTGATTATCCTATGGGTTAAAATCCTATCAATAAAATGTAAATTCTGTTCAGGGCACCCTTAACCGAATCCATATTCCCCTGTCAAGCAGAGCTTTGTCTCCAGTCTCACCTGGCCCAGGTTAAAATGCCCCCGAGCAAAAAGTATCCACGGTTTATACCTTTGGATTTCTACAGCACTTTTAGTACTTCCTTTAATAACACAAAAGTCCTCTCAGTTGAGCTGATAGACAGTTTCTCGTTCGGCGTATGAACATTCCACATATTCGGTCCCATAGAGATCATGTCAATCTTGCCAATGCGCTCAGAGAGTATTCCGGTTTCCAATCCGGCATGGATAGCCATAATTTCTGGTTTTTTGCCATACATCTTTTCGTATACTTGTTTCATAGTCTCTCTGACTTTGGAATCTGGGTTGTAAGGCCACGATGGGTATTCTGACTGAAGTTCTATCTCGGCGCCAGTAAGTTCCCCAACAGCATAGAATCTATCAACAATCTCATCCTTAAGTGTTTTGACTGAGCTTCTGGCTGCGCTCTCAATGATCACAAAGTCATCATTTGTGTAAAGCACACCGACATTGTTTGAACTCTCTACCAATCCTTCGATATCGCTTGACATTGTCTGAACACCACAAGGCAAAAGCAACATGGCATTGATGAGATTCTTCATGCATGTCTGATTCATCACCATTTCTTGTTCTTCACATTCTGTAACAGTAATCTTCAGTCCTGGGTCAGTGACTCTGAATTCATCTTTGAAGACCTGCTCGATCTGCTGCATTGTTTCAGTAATATCTTCATTGACAGAAACGACCGCCTTTGCTCGCTTTGCGATTGCATTCATCTTTTCACCACCTTCAAGTGAAGATATACCAGCAACGCGTTTTATTTTATTAAGCAATCTTCCCATCAATTTAATGCTGTTAGCCCTGCCTTCGTGGATTTCTATTCCAGAGTGACCGCCCGTCAGTCCTAAAATCTCAATCTCATAGGATTTGTTGTATAGATTCTTCACATTTTGATACGGCTGCCTAAAGAGTATCCTTACACCCCCAGCACAGCTGACAGTGAAGATTCCTTCTTCTTCCGAGTCAATATTAATGAGCGTCTTACCCTCGAAATGCTTCCCATCGACATTAATGGCGCCGCCCATTCCTGTCTCTTCTTCTGTTGTAAAAAGAGCCTCTATTCTTGGATGAACAGCTTCAGCATCTTCTAAAAGCGCAAGTATCATAGCTACTGCAATGCCATTGTCCGCACCGAGGGTTGTTCCATCTGCAGTGATGAAATCGCCATCCACAATCAGTTCGATTGGATCTTTATCAAAGTCAATAACCTTGTCCTGTTCTTTAACACAGACCATGTCCATATGACCTTGCAGAATCACTGAATCAGCGTCTGCTTTTCCTGCGCTTGCCGGTTTCTTAATAATCACATTATTGTTTGCATCCTGGATTGTTTCAAATCCAAGTTTTTCTCCAACGCTCTTGATATAGTCACTGACCGCCTGCTCATTTGCACTTTCTCTTGGAATACGAGAAATCGCCTCAAAGTAGTACATGACACGCTCAGGCTGCAGTCCCTTCAATTTATCCATATTCTTTTTCTCCGAGTTGTCTGATCGTATTATTTTAAGCATTTACACAGACAAATTTTTCTAAAATTTCAGCAGATATTTTTATTATTAAGGATCTGACATATCAAACCGAAAAAGTTGAGGTAAAGTACAAAATGATTTCCGGCCGGGACCACCAGGTTACCAAGTTTCGGTATATTTTCAAAATCAAGATGAACAGCTATAATGCGAAACGCCACCAACGTTAAAAAACGCCGCAGGTTTTAGGCGATAATATTTTTCTTCTACCTTTTGAGATTGCTCATCATATGGAGAGCTAAGAACGTTTTGCAGCTCTCTTACTAATGTGTAGTCACCCCGCATGGCTTGTTGATAGGCGGGGACAATCAACCACTCTCGCCAGGCGTATTTAGGGTTAATCTGTTTCATTTTTGCCGATATCTCAGCCAAATTGCCGCCTTTGATAACGAGGTCGCGCCAGCTTTTCAGCCAAGATTGCCATTGCTCTTCGAGTTGTTGTGAGTTCTTGTTATAGAAGCTCTTTTTCAAGGCTGAAATATTCTCTGGTACATGGGATAATTCACGGAAGAGAATGGTGTAATCCACCTCTGATTTGGTCAGTAACTGCATTAATCCCTGCACTATCTTTGGGTGATAGTCTGTCAACCCAAGCTTGGCCGCCCACATTTTTTGGATTTGCTTTTGCATCGCATCTGCAAAGCCATGACGTATTTGATCCAATTGTTTCAAAGCTTCGGCATCTTTTGCAAGCAGCGGTCTCACTGCAGTCCAAAACATATGGTAATTGGCTTCTGCTGCGGTTGGCTGATTGAAGAAGGAAAAGTGTTCACCGCCGCCAGTCCATGGCTGAAACCCGGGGTCAAAAATTTCACAGAATCCAAATGGTCCATAGTCGAGGGTAAATCCGCCAGCGGCGCAGTTGTCACTATTAAAATTACCCTGGCAGTAGCCAATACGCTGCCAATTGGCCACGAGTGACGTAAGCCGTCGGCGAAAAAGCTTAGCCAACTCAACCACTTGATCCGCAAAAACAAGGTCTTGATTAATATCGTTCTGGTATTCACGGTCAATTAAATGCGACACAATCATGCGCAACTCTTCCAAGGCTCTTGGATGCGCATTGCCGCGAACCCGGCGGGCAAATAACTCTAACTGACCAACGCGCAAAAAAGAGGGCGCAACGCGAGTTGAAATAGCCACAGGATTATCCACCATAATATCAGGATCGGTGGAATGGGAGTCTCGGGCGTACCAGGGCCGGGCAACGCGCTCAGATTTAGATACATACAGGGTTAGAGACCGCGTTGTGGGAACCCCCAGGGCGTGCATATACTCTTGTGCGAGAAACTCACGCACACTTGAACGAAGTACGGCGCGCCCGTCGGCACCACGGCAATAAGGTGTTGTTCCGCCACCCTTTAGCTGCATTTCCCAACGTTGTCCTTTGAATACCCCTTCAAATACTGATATCGCCCGACCATCGCCATAACCATTGCCGGTTCCAAATGGGCATTGCTGGGTATATTCGGTGCCGTAAATTGACAGGGCATAGCCAACGGCCCAGCCAATTTTACGCATAGGCTCCTGCGCTGCTGAGATATCACCGGAAAATACCCGGCAAAATTTCGGATCATTTACCAACGCGTCGCTCAACCCAAGTTCATTAAAAAACGTGCTGCTATGGGTTATATATTCCGGGTCTGGAAGCGGCGTGGGCGTAACCGGTACAAAGTGACCGGAAAAAACCTGACGGGTTCGGTGATCGTCACCATCTCCGGTGGCATCAGGATCGGTATTTAAGGTATCCATTAAAGAATAATCAGCTAATCTCACAAACGCATCGAAAGTCGATATGCGCTGCTGAGCAGACGGTTTAGACAATGTCATTGTTACAAATACCTCATAACGGCTATCATCAATTTACATGTACGAACGGGTAATCGGTATAACCTTTATCTGCACCAGTGTAAAATGTCGATGTATCCGGGACATTAAGCAGTTCACCTGTTTTAAATCGATAGGGCAAGTCAGGATTGGCAATAAATAACTGACCAAAGGCAACGGCATCTGCTTTTCCTTTTGCGATAACATCTTCAGCAGTTTCTTTTGTGAAACCTTCATTGGCGATGTAAACACCGCCGAATGATTTCTTTAATATTGGTGCAAACCAATCATCACGCATAGCTTCTCGGGCACAGATAAAAGCGATATTACGTTTTTTTAGCTGTTCGGCAACATACGTAAACGTAGCAAGCAGGTTGGAATCTCCCATATCATGGGCATCTCCCCGGGGAGCTAAATGCATACCGACACGATCAGCTCCCCAAACCGAGATAACGGCATCGGTTATTTCCAGCATAAACCTGGCACGGTTTTCGAGACTTCCCCCGTACTCATCGGTTCTCTTATTGGTACTGTCCTGCAAGAATTGATCGAGCAGATAACCGTTGGCTCCGTGTATCTCAACACCATCGAATCCAGCCTTTTTAGCATTTTCAGCGCCTATCCGGAACGCGTCAACAATACCGCCTATTTCATCTGTTTGCAGGGGACGTGGCGTAACATAAGGTTTTTCCGGACGAACCAAACTGACATGCCCTTTGGGTCGAACAGCGCTTGGGGCAACAGGCATTTCACCATCGAGGAACATGGGGTCGGAAATCCGTCCCACATGCCACAATTGTAAAAATATACGTCCCTTGGCTTTATGAACTCCGTTGGTAATTTTTTTCCAGCCCTCTACCTGTTTCTCAGACCAGATTCCAGGTGTATCAGCATAGCCGACACCCATCGGCGTAACAGAAGTTGCCTCGCTTATAATAAGGCCGGCGCTACTTCGTTGGGTATAATATTCTACCATTAAATCATTTGGTATACGTTCAGAGCCGGCACGACTGCGTGTCAACGGGGACATGATAATACGATTTGGCAGCTCTAATGAACCAATGGTTAAAGGATTGAACAAACTATTCATGTTTCATCTCCTAATTATATATTGCAAAAGTTCGTACCAAAGAGTAACGAGCTATCGAAGTTTGTCAACATTGCATAAAACTGCTCGGGCACTGATACCTGAATCCGGGCTTCTTTTTCAATATTGTTTCGAATGGTATTGGTATTGCTGTAGATGGAATTTAATGACCGCTTACGAACTGGGCAGGTCAAACTGAGGGATTTAAGAAGAAGACTACCTCTCCGACAAGCTCCGTTTTTATGGTGGATTGATACCGCAGATTATCCCTGTCGGTAATCGCTTTTAGGCAATGGGAAAAGGTCCGTTTTTTAGGTGGAAATTGACCCCAGACTATCCCTATACTTCCACACTTTTTAAATCAACCAATCGGCGAGCAATATTATGACAACGCAACCGAACGGCTAATCTTTGGGGGAAGGATCTGAGTCTTCATCACGCTCTCTTTCATCATGTCTTCCGGGGTTCAATTTTGAAATGTGCGCGGCTGAATAAAAGTCGGCTTAGGCTTGAAATGGTTCGTTGCACCGATCAGCCCTTCTCAAGTCGGAGCGGGTGTAAATCAACACTATTGTAGTATTTATGCTGCCAAATCATAAGTCCGGCATTCCCAAAATTCTTCCCACCAACCGTTTGCTCGAAGAATGCGTAACGAAAGCATTGGGTTTATGCTTTCGCTTAGCCAGCTTGCACCGGGAAGTTTAAGCCTCTTTTG
>QKJV01000247.1 GCA_003249165.1 Desulfobulbaceae bacterium
GAAATAGAAAAAAAATTAGATTCCTCGAAAGAAAACCATAATACCGCAGACATAACCACCCAACGTCACATTAAAACGCTTGGAAAATTCAAACAAAAAGACTTGGCCTTGGAAATAAATGAATTACTGGTTGAGATCGAGGAGATTGATCTAACGGCTCTGAAAGAAGCAAGGAGGCTTTTGCGCCTATTAAAAAAAGATGTAGAAGAAGATCTAAAAAAGAGACCCGCAGCCAACGGAGAGGACTAAATGCCGGATTATACTATTTCCGTTTAACACTGATGGTATGATTTAACAATAGTTGGGGACCTAAACGGGATTTGGAACAGATGGCATGGTAATCCTGATAGAATCCGCCTATCACCTTATTGTCCTGTTCTGCCTAATTAACTCAGCTTTAAACAATTTAACGATTCGTAGGTGACAAAATGTTATCGGATAGAATAAATAATTACAAAAAAATTGAAGAATTAAGGAATTCAAAACTTATTGTCTATTGCACAAGCGATAGGCAAAACGCAGAAGCAAACATTGGATCTGATATTCTTGCACCTTTTGTTAACCATTTGGATGTGATAGGTGACACCGACAAAATATCATTAATCTTATATTCAAATGGCGGCAGCACGTTAGCGGGCTGGAGCTTGGTTAATCTTATAAGGAGTTTTTGCAATGATTTTGAGGTAATAGTTCCTTTTCGCTGCCAAAGCACCGCAACTTTAATCTGTCTCGGAACGGACAGGATTGTCATGACAAAACAAGCAACATTGGGGCCAATTGATCCAAGCACAAATGGGCTTATGAATCCACAAGTCAACATCAATGGACAAAACATAAGAGTCCCAGTAAGCGTAGAACATGTTAACGCATTCTTGGATATGGCAAAAAATGATTTAGGCATTCGAGATAGCGATGAGCTAAAGGATATATACCTAAAATTAACTGATAAAATACATCCATTATCTCTTGGTAATGTATACAAGTCAAAATCCCAAATTCAAATGCTTGCAGAGAAGTTGTTAAAATACCACCAAATTGATCCAGAAAACATTCCTAAGGTTATCAGCTTTTTATGCTCTGACTCAGGTAGCCATGATTATACAATATACAGAACTGAGGCAAAGGAAGAGCTTGGCCTGAATATTGACAAACCTGATATGGCATTATACGATGAAATCAAAGCAGTATACCAGGACATTGAGAAAGAGATGGAGTTGCGACGCCCATTTATCCCAAATATCTTTCTTGCAACCAGCAACCCATTTAATTATTCAATGCGGCGCGCTTTAATTGAAAGTATAAATGGAGGCTGTGACGTGTTCCTAAGCGAAGGCGTGTTGTCAAAACAAGCACTTCCAGATGGGAAGTCGGCAATTCAAGACAACCGAACATTTGAAGGCTGGAGGCATGAAAACATCCTCGGAGATTAATATGGAACAATCATGTAAATTATATGAAACAGGCACAATCCCGTATAACGTAACAACAGACGTTAGCGTAAAAGATTTCTCTGATCAACAAAACACTAACATCGAAAATGGGCTGCTTTTTATATTAAGCAAATTCGATATAATACAAGATAACTACACAACTGAAGAACCAGTCATAATAAATGACTATATTGAATAAACAATTTGACCCATTATGGACCCGTATTGAATTCACCCCACTAAGGCGCAGGGCCTCATTTTCAAGTTGTTTTAGTTCATTCATAAGCAACCTCTGTTTATGGGGTAATGATAAATAGGGATATAACCATAAGCACCGACATGACCAGCACTGGGTTCCCGCCGTTTTAGCTCTTCGATCGCAACGACATTACCAACGTCAGCCAGTCTTTTCAAGTCTGAATCCTGGAGCCGCTTAAACTGCTCAAGGACAGCATGCTTTCCAACCTGATCCTCATGTTCCGGCTCCCAGCCATCTGCCCATTTGTTTTTCAGGGTCTTATCCAGGTAGGCCCTGAATTGCAGACTCCCACCCCGGACATTTCCTGCGGCATAAGCTACGGCCCGTTCAACCTCATTGGCCTGGTAATCAATCATTGCTCTGTTTACAAACGTCACTACCATTGGGCTCCTGTGTTTTTCAGGAATAAGATTTAAAATTTCATTGGAATGGCACGACGGCGGCGGCAATACCTGATCCGTCTCCTGCTCCACCTTGGCAGCTGCCACCGGCGCAGTAGCCGTTGTTTCATTCAGTGTTTGCTCGTTTAAGGTATTGCTTACCTCAGTATTTATTATAGGGGCGGTTTCCACGATGCGGGAAACCAGAATACGGTTATCCTGCATGCAGGTTTCTTTAAAAAAGGCATCAGCATCAGCCCGGGAAGTCTGCCGGTCACAAATCAGATATTCCGTCCCGCTGATTTTCCCGTTTTCCCTGGTCACAAACCGGTGAATATAATTTTGATCTTCCAGTTCTTTGATTGCGGCACGGACGGCATAATGGCCATCCTTGTTTGTGTTCACCAAGTATTGAACGTTCAGCTTCCAAGAATCCGGCTTGGATAACAATTGCGCAAGGATACCTTTGGACTTGGCGCTTAAATCCGGGTTATTAAAGATTTCGTTGTGTATTTGCGTGTAATTGCCTTTGAATTCAGATCTGCTGATCATGTCGGGCCTCCAGTGATTTGTGATTCAGCCCTTTCCGTCCTGCTAAAAACAAAAAGGGCAACATAGGGGTTAGCAGACCGGCCACTGGAACCGGCAGGCCCGAAGGCCTCCCCCATGCTGCCCGGTATGGACGCATGGAACAAAAAAAGCGCTCACATAAAATGCAGACGCCTCTTTGCGTCCAGTGATTCCGGCTGCTAAACCGGTATCCCTGAATTTGCAGGGAATGAGTTATGTTATCCGGATACTTGGGAAAGTGTCAAGGGTTTATTTTTCCGGGGAAACAACTTGACACCATCCGAATAATCTGGAATCCTATACACGATTGACCGCCACAGTTAATCGCACATAGTTCCTTCCCTAACCCCGCAAGGAGGTAAGGATGAAGGAAAATCTAAATGAAACCCGTGTCGTTCAATATGGCATCGGGTTTTTTGTGTCCACTCGCACACCAGTAATACACCGCACCCATTCAAACAATCCCGGAAAAGTTTCTTCCTATCCGGCCCACTATGCTCCGCCAGGGACACCTCAGTTTGTTTTTTCAACTCAGCAAGCAATCCATCTTTATCCATGTGACGCCCACCCGGACGGGATGGGCGTGGCAAAATAAATGAAATTACACCCAGCAAAATACATTTGCAGCCACCACGATATTTTCACGGCCTGCATCAGCTACAGGTCGTATGGCATCGGCTTCCATGTCCATGATTGGGGTATCCGGATTCTGCTGATCTGGTGGCACTTATGCTGGCATTTAAGGAGGGAATAATTGTTGTTATGCACAACTATAGATTGATGTTTGTTGGATATGTTCCAATGGCGCTACGGAATATCGTAGGCCGATCAGCAGTTATCAAGAGACACTTAACAACTCGGAAAAATCCCATTGCCAGATCAGGATTCCGGCGTGGGCATAGGAGATAAAATGAATGAATACCGCATAGTTACACATTTTACAGACGGTGCAAACGTAACAAACCCATGGAGTGCATTCTTTTATCATCCCGAGGATGATGACCAAACGCCAGACGATTACATTGCATCTAGCTGCGGAATGCTGGAAACATTTGACCTCATTGCATTTGGCGAAACTGAGACTGAAGCAGTCTACGGCCTTTTTAAAAAGCAGGAACCGAAAAATAACGACAACGAAGTAATGGAGATTTTTGCAAAAAACAGTAGCTTTGGTCCTGTTTATGAACCAGGTTTTAGGCCACAGGCCTAAAAGGAGGAATTATGAAAGCTATATTTATGATAGAAAATCCATCAGAGATTGAGGCTACTATGAAAATAACTATGACATTAAAAAAATGGGAAGAACTTAGGCAACAACTCGGAAAGTCATATCCGTCATGGAAACTGAGTGCCATGATAACTGATCTGCTTGCTCAGGCAAACAATGTATATTGTCCGACCATTGAAGATAAAGAGGCAGCAAGTGAGGATATTATATGAGGAAATTTTATTTAAAAGCGGAAGGTTTTGACGAAAAAGAAGTATCCAAAGAAGATTGGATAAAGGCTGAAAGAAGGTCAGGGTTTCGTCCTCCGATGGCTTCAACCGAAGATCGGTATATGAAGGTGTGCGCCACTGGAGGTTTTACCTGTGGTGGTGTTTCTGGTCGCATTAAAACCGTTAGCGAATTAGAATGCCCTGAATGTGGTGCCATCATTGATGTATATTATAATGAAGAATATAGCATAGTGGAGTGTCATAATTGCCAATCAGATTTAGAGTGCACCTGGACTGAATTGATAAAATCGTAGTCATATAAGAAGGCTAATCTTGACAGTACCACGCCCTAACATATCAGCAGATGCGCCGGCACCGCTCTTGGATCTCATCCAGGGGTTGGCGCATCCACAGCCACGGATTGTTTACCTATATACGCCAACGAATAAGGAATAAACCATGAGGATTCTTAGAATAAAAGAGGTAATAGAAAAAACAAGCATTGGACGTACCAAATTATATGAAATGATGGATGCTGGGGATTTCCCTCGGTCGATAAAGTTAGGTGCAAGATCGGTTGGCTGGGTAGAAACTGAGGTTGACGGATGGATAAAATCACGTATTATGGAACGAGATCAAATCAGATGCACTGGATAGGCCATGACGGTATAAAGACGGTATTTTTTTCTTTACCACAATCGCAACCCATTGTGTTAAAAGCTTTTTAAAATACACTTCAATTCCCTGCGTCGCTACCAGACAATACTCCGGGGTCGTTCATCCCGGTTCAAAAACCCCAGGAAATCAACCTTCCTGGGGTTTTTTGCGTCCTGGCTGGCTCGCTGTTATTCGTTGACATACCGTTCGTTTTGACGGTATCTTGACGGTATCAGCCACCAGGAAAGGAAAATATACCGTCATGAAACTGTCAGATGCCGCCATCCGTGGGGCAGGCCCGAAGGCAAAACAATATAAATTAGGGGATGGGAATGGCCTATATTTATTAGTCACCACCAACGGGGCTAAATACTGGCGCATGGATTACCGATTCGCCGGGAAAAGAAAAACACTCGCCTTCGGTGTGTATCCAAAGATGAAACTGAAAGCGGCCAGGGAAAAATGCTACGAAGCAAAATCACTCATCAGCAAGGGAGTTGACCCTGGGCAATATAAAAAGACATCCGGGACATCAGAGAACACCCTGGGTGCCATTGCCAGGGAATGGTTTGAAAAACAGAAAGCAACATGGGCACCAGGCCACGCCAAGAGGGTGTATCGCCGCCTGGAAAAAGATGTATTCCCACACCTGGGCACCCTGGATATAGACTCCATAACATCAATGGATTTGCTACAGGTCCTCAGAATTGTTGAGAGCAGGGGGGCCATTGAGACAGCACACAGGATACGCCAAACCTGCGGCCAGGTGTTCAGATATGCGATCATAACCGGCAGGGCGCAAACTGATATTGCCTCACCGCTTAAAGATGCCTTGGCCCCTGCACAATCTGAACACATGTCAACCATTACAGACCCGGTCCAAGTCGGAGGTCTTCTCCGGGCAATACATGGATACCAGGGGCAATTTGTTACCCTCTGCGCCCTAAAACTGGCACCCCTAACGTTTGTGCGTCCTGGGGAACTCCGTAAAGCTGAATGGGTAGAATTTGATACCGTCAACGCTGTATGGAAAGTACCGGCACCGAAGATGAAAATGAAACGACCACATATGGTCCCGCTGTCCCTGCAGGCCATGGCAGTCATAGAGAGCTTGAGGCCATACACAGAACATGTATCACCATATCTATTCCCGTCAATAAGAACCCCAAAAAGGCCAATGAGCGACAACACTGTCCTTTCAGCCCTGCGAAGGATGGGATACGGGACCGATGAAATGTGCGGACACGGTTTCCGGGCCATGGCATCTACGCTGCTGCATGAAAATAAATGGTCTACGCATTGCATAGAATTGCAACTTGCTCATGTGGAAAGGAACAACGTCAAGGCTGCCTACAACCACGCACAGCATCTTGACGAACGCAGAAAAATGATGCAGTGGTGGGCCGATTACCTGGACGAATTACGGGATGGAGAACAAGAAGATTGTGCCGTGATCCCTTTTGCCAAGGTGGTTAGTAAATAAAAAAAGCCCAGGCAGAAACCACCTGGGCTTTTGATATGGCGCCGCACTTAACGGCGTGCGACCTGACAATAGTGTTTTTATATCACGTCGATATGCTAATATTTGACCTCAGCAGCTTTACAGACAGCCTTGCTGCCGTGATAACCGGCTCGTATTTTT
>QKJV01000363.1 GCA_003249165.1 Desulfobulbaceae bacterium
CTTTCTGCAATTCTTCAGCTGCGGAGATATTGCCGGGAATTATAAGGAATAGTGTCAGTAAACAAAGTAGCGAAAATCGAAGAGAGGCTTTTATCATGTCAAATAATCCTGTTGCTTAAATTGCCGTATAATTCTCTTATTTGTTCAGTGGTAAAAATTTCCCATCAAGAAAGAGGGAGAGAATGTGGAGTTGACAACCAAATAAAATAGATTGATCAGTATTGTTTTTCTTAACTCATCGCAGGGTAATTTTTTTTTTCAGATTAGTCAATGAACTTACCCTGAGAAGGGAAATGTTGGCAACTTTTTTCCACGGGATCAAGTCGCCTTGCTGGCCTCTCCGGCTGTGATTGCCTGTTTGAAAAAGAAGCGTTCAGGCTTTATCGATATCTCGATGGTCCACCACTACCTTGACGTTCAAGGGAGAAAAAAGCTGTTTTAGGCGTTCCGTTACCGCAACGGATCGATGTTTGCCACCTGTACAGCCAATTCCGATAGTTAACTGAGCTTTCCCCTCCTGTTTGTATTGAGGAATGAGAAAATTAAGCAGCGGTTCCAGTAAATCGAGAAAACGTTTACTTGTCTCGTTTTCCAGAACATATTGAGAGACACGTTCGTCAAGGCCTGTAAGTGCTTTGAGCTCGGTGACGAAATAAGGATTGGGCAGGAAACGTACATCCAGTATGGTGTCCGTGTTTTCAGGTGAGCCGTGTTTGAAGCCAAAAGACATGATATTAACGACAAAACGATCTGATGAATCATGATTGCCGTAAGTTTTCCTGAGTTGCCTGGCAAGTTCATGAGGGGTAAGCTTCGACGTATCAATAACGTGCGTTGCCTGTGTCAGGATAGGCTCAAGAGTGTTTTTTTCTTTGATAACGGCGTCACGGATAGTTCCTTTATCTGTGGCAAGAGGATGTTGGCGTCGTAGTTGGCTGAATCGGCGGAGGAGTACTTCTGTGTCACAATCAAGGAAAAGGACCTCTTTTTCAACGGAACCGCCGTCTGCCATTATTACGCCAGCAAAGGAGGGAAGAAAGGCAGGATCGCGGCAATCCATAACAAGCGCCAGCCTTCGGTTGTGTAAATGCTCGGTATCGGCTTTTGCCTGGAGTTCCTTGAGAAGGAATACAGGGAGATTATCGATGGCATAGTACCCCATGTCTTCAAAGGCATTTAACGCCGTACTTTTACCAGCACCGGCAAGACCGGTTATGATGATAATTCTTAATTTGTTAGGCGAATTCACGGCTTTCGCTGAAAATTTTTGCGATTGCACCGGCATTTTCCGCATGAAGCAGACGGTCCCGGATATGTGGACTTTTTAGAAACCGGACAAGGCGGGCCAACGCCGCAAGGTACGGTCCGGCTGAATCCAACGGAGCAAGCAACAGAAAAAAAAGTTGGGCAGGCTTGTTGTCGGCCGAAGCAAAAGGAACTCCGGTAATGCTTCTTCCAAAGCAAATTTCTATTTGTGAGAGGTGGGCCAGCTTGCCGTGGGGTATGGCTATACCTTCGCCAATACCGGTCGAACCGATCTGTTCCCTTTCTGTAAGAATTGAGATTGTTTCCTTAATATTCCCACAGGAAGGGCATGCCTTGTGAAAAAGTTCGGCAAGTTCGTTCAACACTTCCTTCTTTGTCGTTGCGGTCAGGAAGGGAGCTATTCTATCTTCAGTTATGGTATGGATCACAACAGTATCGTAATCAGTTCACAGTTTCGGGCGTTTACGGAACTTGGAAGAAAGAATGCCGAGCTGTTCTCGGTATTTTGCCACTGTTCTTCTCGCCAACTGGATATTTTCTTTTTGAAAAATTTCGGAGATCGCTTTGTCGCTCATCGGTTTATCTGGATTCTCCCCCTGAACAATCCGGCGTATCCTTTCTTTAATACTTTCGGAGGAGAGGGAGTCTCCGCCATCTTTTCGTTCAATAGATGACGTGAAAAAGTATTTCAGTTCAAAAATTCCCTGGGGGGTGTGTACATATTTATTGGTCGTAACACGGCTTATGGTTGATTCATGCATATCGATGTCTTCCGCGACATCCCTCAGGACTAACGGTTTTAAATAGGCAACTCCCTTTTCGAAAAAATCATATTGAAACTTCAGGATGCTTTCGACAACCTTATAGATAGTTCGTTGCCGTTGTTGAATACTTTTGATGAGCCATGCAGCGGATTTGAGCTTGTCCTGAATGTAATCTTTCGTGGCGTCCTGTTGTCCTTTTTTTTCTTTAAGAATTTCCTTGTAATAGCTACTGATTTTCAGTCTGGGTAACCCTTCATCGTTCAGCATGATGACATATTCATTATCAACTTTCTGAATAAATACATCCGGCAGGATGTACTGGGGTGATTCATCAGAATAAATACGTCCAGGATGGGGGTCGAGACCGACAATAATTTTCACTGCGGCAAGGACGTCATTTATTGGCTGTTTGGTAGCTTTGCTGATAGCGCTGTAATTCTTTGTTTCGAGAAAGTGAAGATAATCCTGAACAATTTTTGTGGGGAGTGAAGAACCAAGACCAAGTCGAGTTAATTGAAGCAAGAGTGATTCCTTTACATTACGGGCTCCGACTCCTGAGGGGTCCATGTCCTGGATAAGGGCAATCATATCTTCAGCCATCTCAACATCACAGCCAGTTTCCTCGACGATTTCATCAGTATTTATTTTGAGAAAACCATCCTGGTCGAGGTTGCCGAGGATGAACTCGGCAACCTTTTTTTCTTCATCGGTTACATCCGAAAGATTAAGTTGCCAGATCAGATGACTGTGCAGGTCCGGAGTTTGGGTGAGAATGTCGAAACGTGACGGCTGTTCTTCACCGGGAGATTCACGGGGCTTGTATGCGCCTCCGCTTTCATACTCATTCACATAATCGGACCAGTCGATTTCCGTTAAGGTCGAGGGATTTTCCCCGAGTGTCACTTCGGAGGTTTTTTCCTGCAGGATCGGCAATTCGTTTGCCGAGGCTCCTTCTATTTCCTGTCCAGCCTCCGATTCGGCTTGATTTCCTGGAATATCCTCTTCCAGTAATGGATTCTGCTCTATCTCATGCTGAATTGTATCCACCAGTTCCAGACGTGAAAGTTGAAGCAGTTTGATAGCCTGCTGCAACTGCGGAGTCATGACCAGCTGTTGTGCGAGCTTAAGATTTTGTTTTAATTCCAGGAATGACATTTTAGTAGCAGTAGTTAGTTTCTTTGAAGGTTGCTTTTGATAATATTATAATAAATTATATGCTAATTGCCTATTACATTACAAAGTCGTGCCCCAGATACATGCGGCGTGCTTCTTCACAATTAACGATTTCATCCGCCACGCCACTGGTCAGCGTCCTGCCGTTGTTGACGATGTATGCATAATCGCAGACGGAAAGAGTCTCTCTGACATTGTGGTCGGAAATCAGCACCCCAAGCCCTTTGTTTTTCAATTCTCTGATGATAACCTGCAGATCAGCCACTGATAGAGGATCAATTCCGGCAAAGGGTTCATCAAGCAGAATGAAACGCGGATTAGTGGCGAGTGCTCGCATGATTTCCACCCGCCTTCGTTCTCCTCCGGAAAGGCTGTGTCCTTTATTTTTGGCAAGATAGTCTATCTTGAGCTCTTTCATGAGGCGATTAATCCTGTCCCTGATTTCTTTCTGCGTGACACCAAGAGGTTCAAGAATTATCCGGACATTTTCCTCAACAGTCAGTTTTTTGAAGATAGACGGTTCCTGGGCCAGATAAGAAATACCGTTCAGCGCCCTTTTGTGAATAGGCAGGGCGGTTATATCCTTGCCATCCAGCAGTACCTGGCCTGAATCAGGGCGGACAAAACCCGCAATTGTATAAAAAGATGTTGTTTTCCCAGCACCGTTTGGGCCCAGCATGCCTATTATTCTGCCGCTTTCAACCTGAAGGCTGATGCCGTCGACAACCCTTCTGTTTTTGTAAGATTTAACTATGTCACGAGCTTCAAGAACAGACATTACTGGCTTTCCGGATAAAAAAAGGCCTTCACCCGGCCACCGCTTTTTTTGTTCGGTTCAACAACCGTGGTCCCTGTGTTCAAGTCGAGCATAACGGTCTCTCCTGTAACCAGATTGTTTTCCTGCCAAACCTTTGCGTCGCCTTTCAGCAGTACTTTGCGTTCTTCGGCAAAGAATTCCATGTGACTCCCTGTTGCCACCAGTTCTCCCTGGACAATTTTAACATTGCCGTCCGCGTAAAGCTTTTCGATCTTCTGACTGCCGTTCTGCTCTTTTTTCGCTGAAGCAGATTCACTTTGATGATAAACTGTCATCTGGTCAGCATGAATGTGCAGCATTCCCTGTTTTGCGTCCACGTTACCGGAAAAAACGACAGCATTTTCATTTTGTTTTGAAACCATCTGGTCTGCTTCGACGTTGATTGGTTCTCCCGGTTGCTTTGTGACGGCCCAAGCATACTGAGCCGGTAATCCCACCCATAAAAGCAACAGTAAGAAAGTGATGCCGGTAGAGAAAAATTTTTTTTGCATGACAATCATGTCTTTAGCGAGGGGTTTATGGGCAACGTAACACAATATTCGCTTAAAACTGTGCTTAATTGCAGTGCAGCGTACCATAACCGCTTGTTTTTTTATAAAGTACTCATCCAGGAAAAAGATGTGTAGGTTGTTTCGAACTATCTCTGTTCGGGTATTGATGACACACTCTTCGATTGTCCTGTTTGGTCGAATAATACTGGTTGTAGGAAAGAAAGTAAAGAAGGGAAAAATGTGGGCTTTTAAATTGCATGATGTCAATGACAGCCATCGCTTTTTCTTTGCTTCGACAGCGGCGATAATGTACTTTGGTGCGGATGATGCGATGATGTTTCGTCTGCTTGCCATCTCTTGCTTGTCGATTTTCGGTCGGTTGAACCGGTCGGTATATCCTGCCGGTGCACAGCTGATTGTAAGTTGATCCGATTAAAAAATTATTTTTACAGAACAAATACCGAATAAAAAAATGGATGATAGCATAGAAAAAGCCAGTATTCTTATAGAATCACTACCTTATATAAAGCAATTTTATAAAAAAACCGTGGTCATCAAATATGGCGGACATGCCATGGTTGATGAGGAATTAAAAAAGAATTTTGCTCTCGATATCATTCTTATGAAATATATCGGGATTAATCCGGTTGTCGTGCATGGCGGAGGCCCCCAGATCAATAAATTCCTGCAAAAAATGAACATCCAGTCAAACTACATTCAGGGAATGCGGGTCACTGATGGTGAAACCATGGATGTGGTGGAGATGGTTCTGGTCGGCAAGGTGAACAAGGAAATTGTCGGGCTTATCAATTATCATGGCGGCAAGGCAATCGGTTTGTCCGGCCGGGACGGAGATCTGATTAAAGCCCGAAAAATGCAGGTAATGAAAAGCCTTGCAGAGAATGCCCCACCTGAATTGATCGACCTGGGAAGAGTCGGTGCGGTTACCCAGGTAAACCCTGAGGTTCTCATAACACTGGACAGTCAGGATTTTATTCCCGTCATAGCTCCGGTGGGTGTCGGTGATGATGGTGGTTCATACAACATCAACGCGGATCTGGTTGCTGGCGCGGTGGCTTCGCATCTGAAAGCGGAAAAATTGATTCTGCTCACTGATGTCGAGGGGGTACTGGATCGTGAGGGGAAATTGATCGCCTCGATGACGAGCAGCGAAGCAGACAGGATGATAGACTCCGGAGTGGCAGTCGGCGGGATGATCCCTAAAATAAGATGCTGCCAGGAGGCCCTGAGCCAGGGAGTAAGAAAAGCGCATATTGTTGATGGCCGCCTGAAACATGCCATTTTGCTGGAGATGTTTACCCGGCAGGGTATCGGGACGGAAATCGTCAGCTGATAAGGAAAAACACATGCAAAGCACGATGAAAAAAAGCGACAATCTCATTATGAATACTTACGGACGTTTCCCTGCAGTGATGGTAGAGGGAAGAGGCTGTCGGCTTAAGGATGATGGTGGCAAGGAATATCTGGATTTTGTTGCAGGAATTGCCGTGTGCAGTCTTGGGCATTGCCACCCTGCTGTTACCGAGTCGATCATTGCACAGGCGCGTAAACTTGTGCACGTTTCAAACCTTTTTTATACAGAACCGCAAACGGAGCTTGCTGAGTTGCTGGTGCAAAACAGTTTTGCCGACAGGGTTTTCTTTGCCAATAGCGGAGCTGAGGCAAACGAAGGGGCATTCAAGCTCGCCCGCAAGCATGCAGGAGCTGGCCGGTATGAAATTATCTCACTGGAGGGGTCGTTCCATGGCCGGACACTCGCTACCGTCGCAGCTACCGGCCAGACAAAATTTCACAAGGGGTTTGAACCTCTGCCCGAGGGTTTTGTTCAC
>QKJV01000311.1 GCA_003249165.1 Desulfobulbaceae bacterium
AAGGGATAGCGGATAAGCCCCCAGAAAAATAAGCAGAAGCAGTGTGCATATGGTTCGCAGCATAGAAAACTCCTTTTCCTGTTTTACATGGGAGAATTACCAGGTCTTGTGGAAGGTATCAACAAAGATGTCGAGTTGCTCCTGGGGTAAGGCATTGATTCCGGCCGCCGCCTCCCGACCTCCTCCCGTTGGAAATTTCCGGCAAAGAGAAACCGCACCCTTTTTGTTTGCCAACGGCGCGCGAACGCTTATCATCAGCGTTCCATCGCCATTGTCAATGATGAGGGCATGAGCCTTATGTTCCTTTTCCCGTGCTTTTTCATTGCAGAATACCCCTGAGACACGGCGAGACCAGGAAGCATCAGGAAAGACAAAAACTCTGCCTGATTTGTTTTCGGTAAGTGGTTTTTCTGCCCGTGTCCGTGCCATATCCTCTGCGAAGCCGGTTTGCAGTATGCCCAGAATGTCGGATTCTCGATAAAAATCAAAAGGGCTGGTATATGGTGAAATTGCCTGGTAAAGACCTTGAGGTGAGATATGCAGGTCAGCTACCTCCCGGCCATAGCCGTTATAATTAAGCAGTTCTCCAAGTTCTCGTAAAATTGTTAGTTTTTTATCGGAGATGCCGACAAGATCCGCTGTCTGCCGGGCAGTTGCATGCAGGTTGTCACCGTAGGCCGCGACAATTGCCCACAGACGATATTTTCCGCCGATTATACGGTCAACAAGAATTCCTGTACAGATATCCGGTCTTGGATCGATTGTTGTCCGGAGATTATCGGCTGAGGGAATTTGGCCGGCAAAATGATGATCAACATAAAAAATTCTGTTGCGACGCTGCAGAAGGGTGAGCAAAGAGTCTTTGTTGCTCTCCATGGAGATATCCAGAACAGTGATTTCGGCGTCTGCAATATCGGGATTTCGCGCCAGCCTGTCAAGCAGACGGATATCACGTTTCACACCTGAAACAAGGATGGACTGTCGAGGGGTTACCAGGCGTAACTGATGCAGGGAGCAGATGCCATCCGCATCACCGTTAAAGACATCGTAATTCATGCCTGGCCTTGTGTGTTACTGGTCAAAATCAAAATCGTTGCCGCCTCCTGAATCGAGATCAAAACTACCTTGAAGATCGCCGGAAAAACCGATACCGAGTGACTGGCCAAGGCCAACAAGAGAGAAGAGGACGGCCACTCTCTGGTCATCCGAACTTTTTTCAGCCATGAACTTGATTGCCCAGCATTGGGGATGATAAGTGAGACCAAATGAGGCACTGGTAATGGAATTTTCATCAAGGGATTGTTTCAGATCTGCTTCAAGATACCACATATCCGAGAGTCTGGTAACTACTTCAGCATTGAACTGATTAATATCTGTATCTTGAGTGTAGCGATAATCCAGGGAAACACTGTCCCCTCTGGTCGATGTATATCGGGTATAGAGGTCATACTTTGTTATCCCTTCACCATAAACACTGTAGGCTGTCTGGTACCTGGTCTGCCAACGCGGGAGAGGATAAAGGTTCAGTTTCAGAATTACATCGGAAAAAGGTGCTGTGTAATCGTCCAACTCATCGACGTTGTTCCGATCTGCGTGGATATCGTAGGATTGGATAATTTTCAGATAGCCGAGATATCTGTCATACTCTTTGTCATCCTTGCTGCCTGAGACGCGAAAATAGTTGTTCAGACTGTATGATATAAGACTTTTTGGCCCAAGAAGGTCAATTTCGTCAATATCCGGCAACTCGTCTTCCCTGTCCAGCGTGACATAAGAATATCCTATTTCAGGGCGAATGGCGTGATTGAGTTGAGAGACGGAGCCGAGATTCATATCGAAATCCCGCGCCAGTGTCGTGCCTATATTGGTGTCGAAGTTCCACGCCGTGCGATTTTGATTTCGATCAAATGCCCAGTCAAAAGCATCTGAACCGTTTGAATCAATGCGGTATGCAGTTTCCCTGATTCCGCTTGAAACTGTTCCTTCAATATACTGACCCAGGGGGAGAGGTGCAATCAGCTGCGGATGGATGTCAAAGCGTTGCTCATTCACCCCTTCCTCACGCCAGTAGTGAACGTAACCAGAATCCCAGCTGAAGCTGACGGGCATGCTTTCCAACTCGACTATCCCGCTGTAAAGGACTTGGGGCAATGTGTTGGCCTGGCTTTGGACGTTATCATCATCTGCCAGATCATCTATACCGACCATTTGTGCTCCCAGAAAGGACGATGACCAGGTTTTGGTCAGTTGTATCTGGGACGGACGGTAAGGGATAGTTTCCTCGGTCAGACCTCGGTTAAAATCTTTGAGGAAGCTTCTGTCACTGTCATTGAATCCGTTGACATTTCTTCTGAATTCTTCAATGAAATCACGGTCAGAGGCCAGATCCAGGTCAATTTTTGCCTGCAGGTTATTGCCGAAATCGTGATCGAGTTTACCGCGAATCCAGTAGCGGTTTTTTTCGGTACGCAGGTAATCATCGGATTTATAATCATCTCCGTCCGCATCGTCTAATTTATCGTGGAGAAAGCTGGCAGCAATGGTTTCTCTGGAGTTGTAATCGCTAATGTGGCGGAATTCTGCCCCGACGGTGGCACCTCGTTTCGCTAGATAACCGGGATAAAGCGTGATGTCGCTACTTGGAGAAAGATCAATGAAATAAGGAGTAACAAGACCGGTGCCACTTCGATCCGACTGGGAAATTTCCGGAAAAAGAAATCCGGTTTTTCGTTTTGTGTTAGCCGGCAGAGCCATATAAGGCACATAAAGTACCGGAACACCTTTTACCCGCAGAACAGTATGTTTGAGGACAACAACTTTTTCCACCTTGAAAAGGGCCTCATCGGCCTGGAACCGCCATGGTGGCTCTTTTCCTTCCTCCAGTTTACAGGCTGTGAAATCACCTTTTTTGAAGAGGTAGGTGACGGGATCTGTTTTTTCAACCTCACGCCCGGAAAAATGGAGATTATTTTCCGGCACGACCAGCGTGGTTTCCGTTAAGGTGGCGGTTTCGTCCTTGAGATCGATAACCGCTTCCAGGGCATTC
The DNA here is from genome assembly GCA_003249165.1 of Desulfobulbaceae bacterium. GTDB lineage: Bacteria > Desulfobacterota > Desulfobulbia > Desulfobulbales > SURF-16 > SURF-16. Next base: position 3,047 of record QKJV01000311.1, read on the forward strand.
ACATCCTGGTCTGCGGTAAGCATGGAGAGGTTGCCCTTGGCGTAAACCCGTTCCGCTTCAATATCGTATCGTATCCAGTCTGCTTTGATGGTAAGAGGTTTTTCGTTGGTATCCTTTGTTCTGCGCAACACCACGTTTCCTTCCGCCACTATTGCCTCGGGTTTGGTGTAACGGGTTATCTTATCCGCAGTTATATCCCAAGGCTCTGAGGTAATGTCGCCTGCCGCACATTGATTTGCCAGCAGACAGGCGAAGGACGTAGCCAAGGCGGCCAATTTTTTTCTGTTGAGCAGCTTTCTCATAAGATACCGTTATGTTCAGGAAACCATTGTCCCTTTTTATTTGAGGATTGCACCGGAGCTGCCGGAACTGACCATTCTGGCATAACGCGCCACGTAACCGGAAGTGATTTTCGCTGCAGGCGGCTGCCAGCTTTCTTTTCGTTTCGCCATTTCCGCTTCGTCAATTTCAAACTGCAGTTTTTTATTGGTTATGTCCACGACAATGATATCACCCTCTTTGAGGAGAGCAATAGGGCCTCCTTCTGCCGCCTCGGGTGAGACATGGCCGATACAGGCACCTTGTGTTCCGCCGCTGAAGCGCCCATCAGTAATCAGGGCAACACTTTTACCGAGGCCCATGCCGATTATCGCCGATGTTGGTGACAGCATTTCAGGCATCCCAGGACCACCCTTGGGGCCACAATAGCGAATAACGACTACATCGCCCGGGTTGATTTTGCCTGCCAGAATAGCTGCCTGGGCCTCCTCTTCCGAATCAAATACCCGGGCCGGGCCGGTATGGGACATCATCTCAGGGGCAACTGCGGACTGTTTGACTACAGCTCCGTCCGGGGCAAGGTTGCCGTAAAGAACGGCAATTCCGCCTTGTTTGTGATAAGGGTTTTCAACACTATGTATTATTTCGCCGTCCTGTACCCGGGCTTTTTTCAGGTTTTCTCCAAGCGTCTGGCCCGTTGCCGTCATCACTTCCTGGTGTAGGCCGAATGCACTATTCAGCAGTTCGCGCATGACCGCTTGAACTCCGCCCGCTTCGTTTAGTTCTTGGAGACTGTGTGACCCACCGGGAATCAGGCTGCAGATGTGAGGAACTCTTTGGCTTACCTCGTTAAATGTTGCAAGCGGCAGGTCAACCCCGGCCTCCCTGGCGATTGCCGGGACATGTAGCACCGTGTTGGTTGAACAGCCTAGTGCCATATCTACTGCCATGGCGTTTTCAAAGGCTTCTTTCGTAGCAATATCACGGGGTCTGATATCCTTTTCAAGAAGATTCATGACAGCCATGCCCGCGTGTTTTGCCAATCTGATGCGGGCGGCGGCGACGGCGGGAATGGTGCCGTTACCAGGGAGTCCAAGTCCGAGTGCCTCGGTCAGGCAGTTCATTGAATTTGCTGTGAACATACCGGAACAGGAGCCACAGGTTGGGCATGCGGCATCCTCAAGCTCGCAGAGCTCTTCAACGCTCATGGTGTTTGCCTTGACCCGGCCCACGCCTTCAAACACACTGACTAGATGAACATTTTTCCCCTGGTAACGTCCTGTGAGCATCGGGCCACCGCTTACCATGACTGCAGGGATATTCAAACGAAGCATTGCCATGAGCATACCGGGAACAACTTTATCACAGTTGGGAATAAGAACCAGTCCGTCAAACGGATGTGCCTGGCCCATGATTTCGACAGAGTCGGCAATGATTTCCCTGCTTGCCAGGGAATATTTCATTCCCATATGGTTCATCGCTATGCCGTCACAGACGCCAATAGTTGCAAAAGCAATGGGCGTTCCTCCTGCAATACGGACACCAGCTTTAACCGCTTCAACGATCTTGTCCAAATGGATATGACCGGGGATGATCTCATTATGAGCATGGGCTATGCCTATCAAAGGTCTTTCAATTTCTTCATTGGTGTACCCCATTGCCTTGAACAGAGATCTGTGAGGTGCCCTTTCCAATCCTTTTTTTGCTGCATCGCTTCGCATGATTTTTTCCTTATGTAAAAAAATTCCTATCTAATGGTAACGAATTAAGCTAATAAAACTAACGTTTCGCAATAAAGCGTGTCAAGGCAAAACTTTCTCTTGCCAACTGCTGGGATTATTTTTAAGTATATAATTTAAAAATCAGATTAAGTTAACATGAATACAGTTCCCTCTGAATGAAATATCTGTTCGGACCAGTCAACTCCCGAAGACTTGGTTTATCTCTGGGTATAGATCTCCTTCCGTCCAAAATCTGCACCTTTAACTGCATTTATTGCGAGGTGGGGCCAACCACACTCCTCACCTGTGAGAGAAAGGAATTTACTCCAACCGGAGATATCATTGCAGAAATAGATTCTTTCCTGGCGGTATCCGGCAGGGAAAAACCTATTGATGTTTTTACCATTACAGCAAGCGGCGAACCGACTTTGCACAGCGGACTCGGAACGATTATTGCCTGGCTGAAGGAGCGAACAAATCTCCCGGTTGCCGTGCTTACAAACGGATCTCTGCTTTTTCGAGAAGATGTGATAGCGGACCTCAAACTCGCCGATATTGTCATTCCATCTCTTGACTCAGCCAGAGAAAAAAGTTTTCTCAAGATAAACAGGCCTGCACCATGTGTACGATTAAAGGAAATCATCAATGGGCTACGTTTTTTTGCTGAGAATTTCAGAGGAGAGTTGTGGCTTGAAATCCTGCTGTGCAAAAATATTAATGATAGCGCAGAGGATCTAAAAGCATTAAGGCAGGCCCTCACAGTCATTAACCCGGCAAAAATTCAGCTCAATACCGTTGTTCGGCCACCCATTGAGTCGTATGCCCAACCTTTAACACGGACCGAACTGGAAAAATGCAGCCGGTTGCTTCCCGGGACTGTAGAAATTATAGCAGATTTCCGCAAAAGAGAGAGAGAGAATACGCGGCCAGCCAAAAAAAATGAATTGTTAGAAATGCTACAAAGACGCCCATGTACCGAGGCAGATATCTGCGAGGCCTTGAATCTTGATGGCAGCTCAACTTCCCGGCTTTTAGAAGAGTTGACGGAAAACGGTGAGATTGTCCGTTCGGTGCATTTGGGGAAAATCTATTACCAGACATCGCAAACAGCCTGAACAGCCGACATCAGACCCTCGCAGAGTTCCCGCTGGTCAGGTTGTTTGTCTCCTGAAGGAACATTATGAACGAAGAAAAAACACAGGAAACTACCGTCGAAGAGAAGGCCGAATTGCCGGCCCCAGTTAAAAAAACAAGATCCCGATCCAGAAAATCATCAGCCAAAAAAACTGCCGCAGAGAAGAGTAAAG
>QKJV01000492.1 GCA_003249165.1 Desulfobulbaceae bacterium
ATAAAGAAGTCGGAAAGATCGTTTAATCCATGAAAATCCAGATCCATGGCGAGAAAGGCCACATCGCTTGCAACGTCACAGTAACGGAAACGTTCATTAAATTCTATACAGTCAAATATATATACCTTATCAGCCAAGCAAATGTTGGCCGAGTAAAGGTCACCATGACAGTCTTTAACGCGGTCAGCACAGCGTTCGAGAAAAACAGCCTCATTTTGCAGAAAACGCCGTGCATAGTTACTGATGACATCATACTGACTTTGCCGCAGGGCTCCCTTATCGATAAAATCCTTTGTCTGCTCAAAATTTTCCAGAACATTTACGCTCACCGAACGAGCTGTACCAAATTCGGCAATTTTCCCGCCTCCAGCAGCATTTCGATAAAAAGGCACCAACGTATTGACAATTTTCTCGATATGGGATTTTTCCAGTTCACCATTCTCTATAAGCCTGCCCATCATCCTTTCCCTGGGCATCATTTTCATTCTGACACAAAATTCAACTATTTGTCCGGTTCCATTCAGAGAAAAAGTTTCTCCCTGTTGACGAACAGTTAATACATCAAGATAAATGTCAGGGCAGAGACGGCTGTTTAAAACCAGTTCCTGCCGGCAAAAATACTCTCTCTTGTCAAGTGAGGTAAAATCCAAAAAACCAAAATTAACCGGTTTTTTGAATTTATAGACAAAATTTCCTGCCAGCAGAACGAAGGAAATATGGGTTTGCACCAGTTCAACCCTGTCCACGTGATAATCATAGTGGGCAGGGTTGAGAAACCAGGAAATGTAAGCGGGCAGATTGGCAGACATCAATTTTCACCCTAGTAACGGTAATAATCCGGTTTGTAGGGACCACTAACCGGCACACCGATATAATCGGCCTGCTCTTGTGTGAGCGTGCTGAGATGAACACCGATCTTTTGCAGATGAAGCCGCGCCACCTTTTCGTCGAGGTGTTTCGGAAGAAAATAGACCTTATTCTCCATTTTTTCTCCATAATTCCACAACTCAATCTGCGCCATCACCTGATTGGTAAAGGAATTGCTCATAACAAAACTGGGATGCCCCGTAGCGCAGCCAAGATTGACCAGTCGTCCTTCAGCAAGAACGATGATCCTCTTCCCATCAGGAAAGATGACATGATCCACTTGTGGTTTGATATTTTCCCATGTGAGCGAGCGGATGGAAGCAATATCGATTTCACTGTCGAAATGACCGATATTGCAGACAATAGCCTGGTCCTTCATAACATCCAGATGTGCCCGTGTTATTACCCTGACATTGCCGGTGGCGGTTACAAATATTTCACCAATCGGAGCGGCTTCCTCCATTGTTACAACGCGGTACCCCTCCATCGCGGCCTGTAGTGCACAGATAGGGTCAATTTCTGTAATCAGAACAGTAGCCCCCATGCCACGCAGAGCCTGCGCGCATCCCTTGCCAACATCTCCGTAACCACAGACAACAGCCGTTTTACCGGCTATCATTACATCAGTGCCGCGTTTGATACCGTCAATCAATGATTCCCGACAACCATACAGATTATCAAATTTCGATTTGGTTACTGAATCATTAACATTAAACGCCGGGGAGAGCAATTTACCATCCCTCATCATCTCATTTAGTCTGAGAACGCCAGTGGTTGTTTCCTCGCTGATGCCTCTGACATCTTTCATCAGCTCAGGATATTTTTCATGCATTACCTTGGTAAGATCTCCACCATCATCGAGTATCATATTCGGCCGCCAGTTATCCGGTCCAAATATGGTCTGGTCAATGCACCACCAAAAATCTTCCTCTGTCTCACCTTTCCATGCAAAAACCGGAATTCCTGCAGCGGCCATAGCGGCGGCGGCATGATCCTGCGTTGAAAAAATATTGCAGGAGGACCAACGAAGCTCCGCGCCAAGCTCAACCAGAGTTTCCATCAGTACAGCAGTCTGAATAGTCATATGCAGACAACCGGCTATACGTGCCCCCTTGAGTGGTTTTTTGCCTGTATATTCTTCTCTTACCGCCATCAGACCGGGCATTTCGGTTTCGGCAATGGCAACCTCTTTACGGCCCCATTCGGCCAGTCCCATATCTGCAACTTTATAATCGGTAAATTCACTCATTGTTATTTCCTTTCAATCCAGCGGCATCACGCAGAGCCTCTGCCTTATCGGTTTTTTCCCAGGTAAATTCCGCACGTTCCCGACCGAAATGGCCATAGGCTGCTGTTTTTTTGTATATTGGCCGCAAAAGATCGAGATGCTGAATAATGGCCTTCGGCCGCAAGTCAAAATGGGCCAGAACCAGATCTTTGATTTTATCATTACTGATTTTTCCGGTACCGAACGTATTGATATTTATCGATACTGGCTTTGAAATACCAATTGCATAGGCAACTTGAATTTCAACTTCAGTGGCAAGACCCGCTGCCACGATATTTTTGGCCACATAACGCCCCATGTAAGAAGAGGACCGATCTACCTTTGAAGGATCTTTCCCGGAAAAAGCGCCGCCACCATGTGAACCCATTCCACCATAGGTATCGACAATAATCTTTCGGCCGGTGACCCCACAGTCACCTACAGGTCCGCCGATAACAAACCGTCCGGTTGGATTAATGAAAAACTTTGTATTTTTATCAATCATTTGCGGAGGAAGCACCGGTTTGATAATTTCTTCCATCACCCCTTCTTTAAGATCCTCATAATCAACGATAGCATCATGTTGGGTAGAAAGAACAACTGCTTCAACCCTTTTCGGCCTTTTATCCTCATATTCAATGGTTACCTGGCTTTTGGCATCCGGCCTGAGCCAGGGAAGCCGGCCGCTTTTCCTTACTTCAGCCTGGCGCTTCATCAAACGGTGGGCATATGTTATGGGCATGGGCATAAGTACCCGGGTTTCAGAACATGCATAACCAAACATAAGCCCCTGATCCCCTGCTCCCTGATCAAGGTCAAGGCCGGATCCTTCATTTACCCCCTGGGCAATATCAGGAGACTGCTTGTCGATGCTCGTCAAAACGGCACAAGACTGGGAATCAAATCCCATTTCAGAAGAGTTGTAACCAATCTCCTTGACCGTAGCCCTGACAATCTGCGGCATATCTACCCATGCTGTGGTGGTTATCTCGCCGGCAATAATTACCATACCTGTCGTAACAAGGGTCTCACAAGCAACCCTGGAAAGTTTATCCTTTGCGAGAATACCGTCCAGTATTGCATCGGAAATCTGGTCCGCAACCTTATCAGGATGACCTTCCGAAACGGACTCTGAAGTAAACAGATAGTTTGATGACATATTTTTCCCCTATAAATACATACAAAAAATGATAAAATTAACTGAAAACAATTTTTCAATCTAACCGTTTCCGCAAGTGTGTTCAAGCTTTTTAACAGTTTGCCCGCTGGAAGAAGAGAAGTTAAAATAAAAAAATCAGATTCGCCTGACAAGAGCTCTGCCACTATGCCTCCCTAAACCAGTATACGCAATCTCCCTTTTCAACCTTGGGGCATATTCATAAGTTTCTCATGGGTGTTAATCATCATCCATGCAAAAATTTATCCCTTTTGCAAACCCGCATTTTGTTTATTCTTATTACTTGACAGAGACAAAACTACGAGCTTAGTATTGCAACACGTTACAAAAAAGGTCTTCCCCATCTCTCTAATGAGGCGTTAAGAACTCTTCCGACAGACCGAGGTGACGCATGCAGGGATACATATGCATCCACGGCCATTTCTACCAACCACCCCGTGAAAATCCTTGGATTGAACGAATCGAAGTACAGGATTCCGCATCTCCCTTCCATGATTGGAACGCAAGAGTTCATGCCGAATGTTATGCCCCGAACGCCGTTTCACGCATCGTTGATGGGGCAGGACGCATTACCGGGATTGTGAATAATTATGAGTATATCAGTTTCAATTTCGGGCCGACTCTCCTTTCCTGGATACAGCAGCATGACCCGGACACTTACAAAAAAATCATAGAAGCCGACAGGATAAGCGCCGAAAAACACGGAGGACACGGCAATGCGATTGCTCAGGCATTTAATCATATGATCATGCCTCTTGCAAATCGCAAGGATAAAAAAACACAGACAATCTGGGCCATCAATTCGTTCCAAAAACATTTCAATCGTCTCCCGGAAGGAATGTGGTTGCCTGAAACAGCAGTGGATACAGAAACACTTGAAATCCTCTGTGAACAAAACATCCGGTTCACCATTCTCTCACCGCGGCAGGCAAAGCGAGTCCGGCTGCTTCGATCGACAAAATGGCAGGATGTCAGCGATGGCTCCATTGATCCCACAATGCCATATCTCATCCATCTGCCAGGCGGAGAAACCATTACCGTTTTTTTCTATCACGGCGGCATTGCCCATGATCTTGCCTTTGGTGGACTGTTGCAGCATGCGGAAGACTTCGAAAACAGACTTCTTCAGGCAATGCCTGCATCAAACGGGAATCCTCCTCTTGTGCATGTCGCTACCGACGGGGAGACATACGGTCATCACCATCACTTTGGTGACATGTCTCTTGCCTTTGTTATCGAACAGATTCGTCAAAAACCCGATATCTCCATGACAAATTATGGGGAATACCTTTCTTTGTTCAGTCCTACACATGAAGTGGAAATTTTTGAACACAGCTCATGGAGCTGTATTCATGGTATAGAACGATGGCGGGCTGATTGCGGATGCCAAACAGGTGGCCATCCCGACTGGAACCAAAAATGGCGGCAGCCATTGCGGGAAAGTCTGGACTGGTTGCGTTATGAATCGATTCAGATATACAATGCGCAGGCTTCTAAGCTTTTACGTGACCCGTGGCGCGCAAGAGATGAATATATTGATATAATCCTCTCCCGCACAGAAGAGACGAGAAATGAATTTCTCTCCCGTCATGCTTCCAAAACACTGAATAACGAGGAAAGATCCACAGTTCTGCAACTTCTTGAAATGCAGAGGAATGCCATGCTGATGTTTACCAGCTGTGGGTGGTTTTTTGATGAGATATCGGGGCTTGAGTCCACCCAAATTCTCAGATACGCGGCTCGAACCATGGAACTAGCCGAACGCTGTTCCGCCCTCTCCCTCGAATCACTTTTTATGCAAAGACTTGAGGAGGCGCAAAGCAACATTCGGGAGATGGGAAACGGGGCTGATATTTATCGAAGGTTTGTCCTTGGTTCAAAATCGCATCTTAAAGAGGTCGCAATTCATTTCGCTTTGAGTTCTTTTTTTGTAAATTATCAACAACAAAACACTCTTGGTTGCTACATTATCGAACTGAAAAATTATGAAAAGAAGCATATAGGGGCGACATTAGCAGCTGCAGGCAGAATTCATACACGCTCAACTATCACTGAAGAAGAAGCATCATTTCTTTTCGCCGCTCTGAAAGAGGATCCGCATGATTATCACTGTACAGTCAAAGAGTGTTCCGCCATCATCAATCCGTCTCTCATAACAAAACGGTCTGAACATCATGAAGAAGCACTATTCTGGGAGTTGGCCGATGCCCTCTTAAATAATTTGCAATCAAATGACCCGGAAGCCAGGTTGAAAAGCATCGAAAAAAATCTGGGACATGAACGTTATACGATCAAGGATCTTTTCAAGGATGAACAGGAGGAGCTGATTAATACCGTCCTTGATGGAGAACTTGAATATATCCAAGAAACCCTTGAGAAAATCTACAAAAAAACCTCTTTTCTCACAGACCTCCTTGCAGATTGCGGCCACCGAATTCCTGTCCCCTTTGTCATTGCCGCAGAGACTACACTCAAACGCAAGCTTATTAACTTATTCCAAAATCCGAATACAACCCATGAGAGCATACGTTTGTTGCTTGATGAGATAAGTCGCTGGCAGATTACTCTGGATCAGGACTGGCTGGAACGCTCATTGCGAAAACATTTTGAGGAGGAAATGGCGGCAGTAGCTGCTAATCCAATAATTACAAATATTTCCCGGATAAATGCCAAGCTGTCACACCTGTACCTTCTCCCGGTTCATCAGATAAATCTCTGGAAGACACAAAATTATTATTTCAACTTACTAACTGCTTGTTATCCCGTCCACAAAATCAAAGCACAAAATGGGGATTCCGCGGCCCATAAATGGGTTGAAGAATTCAAACAGCTTGGCAAAAGCCTCTCCATAAATGTCGACACGGTGGATGCATCAATTGAGCTGTCAAAAAAAGAAGAAGGTTGTCCTTCCTCGGCGGGAGAAGATCCGGCAACATCAAAAGTAAATGAAAAAGAGAAAATTGTGGATATATTCCCTTAATCTGAATGTTTATTTTATGAGG
>QKJV01000462.1 GCA_003249165.1 Desulfobulbaceae bacterium
AAAATATTGTCGCTGAAAATTCCAGAATACCCTTTTTGCTCCCTCTTTTATTACAGGTATTAGCTTCCTGTCTTTAGCGAGAATAGAAAAGGTTGGGGGGAAAGGTTCTGGATTTGACTTTTCATTTTTCTGCATTATGGAGTGGCATCATATTTATTCATGAAAAAATGATCCATAAAAACAAAAAAAGTTCTCGGAACCTGGCGAGGTCGGGATTTTCAGACTGTGGGGAATTTTCTTTTCAAGACAATTAGTTAACTGCCGCCCTCATTACAGAATAGATTATGCAAAGTTTGCATCAACTGCAAGATGCGCGGATCCTTAATACGATTATAGATAAAATTGGCCTCCTTTCTGAAGGTGACGATACCCTGATTACGCAGAATCGAGAGATGCTGTGAAACATTTGCATTTGTTGTTTTCACTTCTTCACGCAGGTCCCCGACCGTCATCTCCCTGTCCTGCAACAGACAGAGAATTTTCAATCTGATTGGATGCGACATTGTTTTCAGAAGTCCGGCCACAGTTTCAATATGTTCAGTTTGCATGGTTATTAGGGTTTGGTTTTGCTTTTCAATTGATAAATAAGTGTTTAAGAAAATTATTCTATAGTTAAGCACAAAGTACTTTCTGTACCAAGATTTAAATTATCAGCCGCATTTTTCTGAAAAATACTTATCTCAAGAAAACCGCGGCTGCCAATCAAGGCAACAGGTTGATTATCACTAGCTTCATTATACGCTTTTACTATTCCTTTAATTATTATTTTTCCGACCTGAATTTTCAAAACATCAAAATTACCCTCGCAAAATTCAACCAAAATATCGCGGTCAACATTGGTAATTAAATTACCGAAATGATCAACATCCGTCACTTTCCCCAACAAACGGCCTCCCTGGCAGGAGGGGATACTCATACCAATTTGTACAAGCGACTCTTTAAAAACCCTTTTCCCAACTGAACAAGAGGGGTTTCCACAGGCGAGATAGGCAGCGACCGGGGCAAAAATATCGCGGCCATGGAAAGTATGGCTCAGTGGTTTCAAAAAAAGATCACTGTTCGAAACCTCATAAATTTCTCTTGCCACTGAAAAAAGAGGGGTCATTACACCATTATCAGGAGCAAGGAATAACTGTCCTACGGCTTCAAATACAAGAATACGGCGGGAACTGCCGACACCGGGGTCTACGACGACGACATGAACAGTTCCAGGGGGGAAAAAACGATAGGCGGAGTTAATCATCCTGGCAGCGCGAGTGACATCCTGGGGGGGGATGCAGTGGTTCATATCCACGATAACAGCATTCGGGCACCTACTGTAAATCACCCCTTTCATGACGCCGACATATTCTTCCGTCAAGCCGAAATCGGTTGTTAATGTAATCAGTTGCGGCATATTCGCGACTCTCGTTATTTTACCAGTTGGCTTACTCCGACAAGTTGGACCCTATCATTTAGCTTTGCCTGATAATTTTTCAATGCAGCAAGTGTTCCCGGATGCGGATGCCCTATCCCAATTGCAAAACCTTTTTTACCGGCCAGCCGGATCAAGGCATCGAGTTGTTTTGCTACCTCTGCGGGCTCCTGATTATTATCAATAAAAATATCCCGTTTAGCCGCCCGTATACCCATCTCTTTTGCAATGGCATAACCAACAGAATTGGCTGAAGTCAGACTATCAAGAAAAAAAAGATCATGCTCTTTCAACAGAGCAAGGCAGGCCCGCATGGCAGGACGATTCTCCGTGAAACGGGACCCCATATGGTTATTGACGCCGATGATGTGAGGTACCACATCGAAATCTTTGCTGATTTCGGCCCGGATTGAACCGGTGCTCATGCCGACCGACAAAGCTCCTGGACCAGGAGACCATTTGCCGTCCCGTGGTTCCATTGGCAGATGGAGCAGTATATCTCTCTTTTTCTTTCTGGCTTCCTCTAACTGCTTTGCGGTATGTGGCCCATAAGGGAGAAAAGCAAAGCTCAGATTAAGGTCGAGAGCCAGCAGGTCAGAACAGATTTTATCCTGAAAGCCCATATCGTCTATTAAAATGCTGATCAGGGGGCGCGGTTCTTCCGTCGGCTCTCTTTTCAGTTGGGACGGAGCTATTGTAGACGGATGTGGTGAAGCAGGCAAAGCAGGAGATTGCACTGGCTTTTTTTTCGGTGCTCCGGAAAGGGGAGGGGACAGCGGACCTACGGTTCCCTGACGTAGAAAGACAAAATAAACCGTTGCAGCAATACTGCAAAGCACGAGCAGGAAAAGAAAAAAACCTATATAACCACCTTTTTTCCCTTTCCTTTTTCGAGCAGCTTTTTTTCGAGCCATTTGTCAGGTCTACTTCTGGCGGGTAAGTACGTATTGTGCAAGCCCAATCAGAATCTGCCTGGCCTGACAGTCCGGAAAAATGGAAAGTGCCTCAATTGCGGCTTCAACCAGAGCTTCAGCCCCCTGACGCGCATAGTCGAATCCACCGTATTCTTCTATAAAGGCTTTTGCCAGACCGATATTGTCAGCGCGCACGGATGCATCGTCTTTCAGAAGACCAATTATCTGGTCAGACTTTTCATGTTCACCTTTTTTCAGTGCATGAATCAAGGGTAAGGTAATCTTTCCCTCGACAAAATCATTGCCGACAGCTTTTCCTGTTTTTCCAGAATCTCCTTGGTAATCAAGCAGATCATCAACCACCTGGAATGCCAGCCCCAAGGCATCGCCATAGCTTCGTAATGCCAGTCGCTGTTCTTCATTGCCCTTAGCAAAACAAGCACCTACTTCACACGCGGCGCTGATAAGACACCCTGTTTTCCCCCGGAGAATTGAAAAGTAATTTTCCTCGGAGAGATTGCGTTCCTCAACTGTCTGCATCTGCTGAAATTCAGCCCGTATCATGGCGGCAGTCGCGGTGCCAATAAGTGTAAGGATTGTCTCATTGCCAATTGTTCCAGCCATGGTCATTGCACTGGTATGGAGATAATCTCCGGCGAGGATAACATGCGTATTATCCCAAACCTTGTTAGCGGACGGTTTCCCGCGCCGCATCCCGGCTTTGTCTATCACATCGTCATGCAGCAGACTGGCTCCATGCAGAAACTCAAAGATCGAGGCCAACCGGTAGAGATTAACGGGTGGCTGCAATTCGTCTTCCTGGGCCAGCCCCTCGGGCATTGAGGTAAAAACACATAATCGTGCCGATAGCACAGTCAGGACCGGACGGATCCTTTTCCCCCCGTTGAAAAGCGCATATTCAACTATTTTCCCCAACAACTCATTGCCACACTGAGAAATTTCAGTCCGCATAGTCGCATTTATCTGTTCAATATCAGGTTGCAACAGGGCAAGCAGCTCGTTTTTATTCACATTATTCTCCAATTTCGTTAAACGTAACCGGTACAATACTTTTTGTTAATTAGTTGGCGATGGCCTTTTTCCCTCAAAAAAACTGTTAACCTCTTCCATGGTTCTGATTACCGGGCTTGGCGGCAGGCTTTTCAGGAAAAGCCTGCCATATTGTTTCGAAAACAGACGCACATCCATAATTGCCAGTAAGCCGGAATCTTTTGATGATCGCATCAGCCGTCCAACCCCCTGACGCAGGCTGAGAATGGCTCTGGGGACCTGAAAGTCCACAAAGGGATTACCTCCCTCTTTTCTGATTTTTTCTATTCGCGCCATGATAACAGGATCACTCGGAACTTCAAAGGGGAGCTTATCAATTATCACGCAACTCAATGTTTCACCCGGAACATCCACCCCTTCCCAGAAACTGGCAACCGCAAGCAGGACGGAATCGGTTTCATTGCTGAAACGATCAAGTAATACCTGTTTTGGAGCGGTTCCCTGCATCAGAAGAGGATAGGGTAGCCTCTCTTCGAGAAAATGAAAAAGATGCTGCATCGCCTTGATACTGGTAAAAAGTACCAGCGCCCGGCCACAGGATGCCAGAAGAATATCCAGAACTGTACGTTGAAATTCCTTGAGAAAATCAGGATCAAACGGCTCCGGCATACGCGATGGAACAAAAAGTTTGGTCCGCCCCTCATAATCAAACGGAGAATTCAGCCGCATACTTTCCGTTGCTGAAGGGAGGCCGAGTCGTTCGAAAAAATAACTAAAATTACCACCGGTAGTCAATGTGGCGGAGGTAAAAATAACTGTATTCACCTCCGGAAAAAAAGATTTGCGCAAATCGTCGGCAATATCAATTGGTGAGGCGGAAACAGCAACTGTTTTCTCACGTCTTTCAAACCAGTATACATAGGAACTCCGTTGCTCTCCGGTCACGATCTGCAAATTGACCAACAGCTCCTGAGCTCTACGTTGCATCCCATTCCAAATTTCATTTGACATTGCCCTTAATTCTAGTTTTTTGGCAAGGACGGTCAGTGCTTCCGTCAGCAGGAAACATTCCTCTTCCCAATCAGGTATCTTTTCCAATGCTTCCTGGAGCGGGAATCTGCCATTTCCCGCAGGAAAAATCATTAAAAACCGGACCGCAGCGCCTGCCAAGCCTTTTAGCGCTGAGGAAATTTCATCAGTAAACACACTGGAATTTTCTTCATCCAGCAGCTTTTCAATGTCCTGAATCAGATCGAGCAACTGAAAATGACTGATACTTGTACCGAAATAGCGCGTCGCAATATTTTCTATATGGTGGGCCTCATCAAATATTACCGACTCGTAGCGTGGGAGAACCTCAGCAAAACCAAAACGCCGCAGGGCAAGATCGGAAAAAAAGAGATGATGGTTGACAATCAACAGTTGCGCATGAGCGGCTCTTTTGCGCAATTGATTAATAAAACAGTCCGCACCCTCCGGACAACTGGCCCCAAGGCATTGACTGGAGTTTGTACTTAACTCACGCCATAAAACTGAATGATCGGGCAGCCAGTCCAGTTCAGCACGATCACCTGTCATGGTTGTGGCCAGCCAGTCTTCTATAGCATCTAAATGTTTATTTTCAAAAAGGGGTTGTTGTGGAGAATTGTAAAACTGGTGCCAGCGATAAAGACACAGGTAGTTTTGCCGGCCCTTTACGCAGAGTGCAGAGAGATCCGGGACTATATGCTCTTTTATAAAGGGTATCTCTTTATTCAGGATTTGTTCCTGAAGATTGAGCGTCCCGGTCGAAACAACAATCTTGCGGCCAGTTAAAGCAGCGGGGATGAGATAGGCTAGGGTCTTGCCTGTTCCAGTTTCCGCTTCCACGGCAAGGATATTGCCGCCTCCGAGTCCGACAGAGCAAGACTTTGAGGTCTCACCATCGAAGGCCCTCGCCACGGCCATTGCCATGTCAAGCTGACCGGCACGCGGTTCAAACCCGGACAGCTTTCTGCTGAGAATACCTTCAGGAGAGAAAATTTCTTTTATTTTTTCAATAAATACATCCATGCCCTGCTATTCCCCCATTGCTACATACTCCCATAAGATAAAGATACAAAGAAAAAAATAGCTTGTATCTGTGTAACTTAAGGATAAAATGGAAAGAAAATGAGGAGGTAACAACATGAAGATAGAAAAAATTCTAGTTCCCGTGGATTTTTCAGAAAACTCGCATCAAATTATCCAGTATGGCGCATATGTGGCTCGCCAATTTGGTGCGGAAATGGAGGCTATTTTCGTGGCCCAGACCTTTCAGGATTATTCTGAATTTTTTGAGCCCCATATGCCTGTTATTCAATTTAAGGAAGATCTGATTGCCTGCGCCAAGGATAAAATGAAATCGTTTCTGTCTGAATCACTTGAACCAGACATTGCCTGCCAGGGACTTGTAATGGCTGGAGATATAGCGGAAACCATCCTGGAACATGCCAAAGAGAAAAAAATTGATTTAATCGTCATGGGCACCCATGGCTACAAAGGACTGGAAAAAGTGCTTTTCGGCAGCATAGCCGAGAAAATCGTAAAAAGATCTCCCTGCCCTGTATTAACGGTTAATCCCTATAGATAGTTATCAGCCTACTGATTTTAAGGCGACTAATGCCAGAGACGTTGTCGCTGCCGATTCGGAATATATTTCTTTTTTACAAATCCGTCCGAATAGCCGCGTCAGGCTCGTATCGCAAAGATAAACAGCCAATTGACATCCCGCCGGGCACGCAGGCGACCCGGCGGAATCAGGCTCCTGCTCGTTTGAAAAACTGAAATTCTCCAACAACCCCTTCCACTCTTCTGCCAGCTTTCTAAACTTTGCAACACTTTCAGCAGTAACCCCTTTTTCCAGGCATTCCGCCATCAGCGTCCCGAAATTTGCGATAGTTTTCTGTCCATGCTGCCGGAAAGCCATTCTGTCCTGAAGAAAATTTTCCAG
>QKJV01000157.1 GCA_003249165.1 Desulfobulbaceae bacterium
ACCGAAAATCCACAGCTCATCGCACTTACCGAGTAGAACAAGAGCGAAAAACAATCCCAATTCCCGCTGTTCTCCATCGCTGTCATCCATAAACTGCGGATAATGTAAGTGCGGCGCTATCGGGATGCAGTTTTTGGTGACGGCAAAACGGCAATAACCCTGCGTCCGTAGGGTGTTGGATTCGGTATCCCCGGCATAAGGCGATGCAATATAAACAAGGGGCTTATACGGCTTTTCTGATTTTGCCACTGCCGTTAACGCTTCATATGCGGTCGGGTCGGCGTAGCCTTCTGCGTTTTTGTAATCCATCACTGTCTCCTTTGCGCCGCTTTATTTGCCATGCGCTTTTTTGTGCAGGAAGAGCAGATGATGGAGGTGGACTCCAAATCCGCATCGCCGTCCGAAAAGACCTCCGCAAGGTCGACATTAAGTTCACTGCCACACTCCGGGCAACGGGTGAAAACGTTGTCGCAATGGATTTCCGTGACTACGTCTGCGTAGCCAAAACTTGTTTTTACATAGAACATATCTGAAACCTCCGTTATTTTGATAGGCGAAAACCGCCCTCACTTACGAAAGGACAGTGAGAAGCGGTTTTCCGTAGTTATTTAATCTTTTTTATAAAATTCCGTTTCAAAACCATCGGCACGGAGCAAAAGCCCCTTTGCCCAAGGCGGTGTCCGGCTCATCTGCTGGCGTAAAGACTCGGCGGATAATCGGCGGTCGGCTTCGATGACGATTTCGTCATGGACGTGCATTACAATGGCACAGTGCCGGAGTGTCCGCATAGCGTAGCTGAGAATATCACGGCTGGTTGCTTGCACAACATTTTCCACGAGTTTGGGGCCGTAAGTATCGAGCCGCTCCCATTTCTTTGTGCCACCCACACCCTCGTAAGTAACACAGGGTGAGCCGAATTGATTCTCGCCGATGCGAGGCTTAACATAAGCAAGCCGTCTGCCCGATGGCAGCGTTATAAATAACATCCCGCTCTGATAGGAAAAACGGATGCCGTGGGTTTCGGTAACCGTTCTATCCTTGACCGCTGTCATAGCGGCACGGTCAACAGCCCACCAAAAGCGGACGATATTCGGATTCGCCGACCGCCATGCATTAACCAGAGGTTGAAGGTCATCTTCAGAAAGCCCCATGTCCAAAGCACCCATAGCTTTCAAGGCACCGACTGAACCGCCATAACCGAGTGCGAGTTCTGCGATTTTACCTTTTTGCCTAAGCGGACTTCCTGGGAACACCAAACATCTGACTTGCCGAGGCTTCGTAAATCTTGCCGTGTCCGGCGAATACCTCGTTACGCCAGTTTTCCCCGGCAAACCACGCAATGACACGGGCTTCGATTGCTGAAAAGTCAGCGATGATGAACTTGCTTCCGTCCTTTGGAATAAACGCTGTGCGGATAAGTTCCGACAACACCTCCGGTACGGAATCATAGAGCAGCTCCAAAGCGGCGAAATCGCCTGACCGCACCAAAGCCCGCGCCTGTTCAATGTCGGACAGATGATTCTGAGGGAGGTTTTGCATTTGTATGAGCCGCCCAGCCCATCGCCCTGTACGGTTTGCACCATAAAATTGAAACATCCCTCTTGCACGACCATCAGCGCAGACAGCGTTTTTCATAGCTGTGTATTTTTTGACGGAAGATTTCGCTATTGATTGCCGCAGAGACAGCACATCGCCAAGGAGTGGCGGTGCATCCTTGAGTAATTCTGCGACCGCTTTTTTGCCGAGGGTGTCGGTTTCCATACCATTGTCCGCCAACCACTGTTTCATCTGTGCTACGCTGTTGGGATTATCAAGTTCGGTGAGTTGTTGTATTTTCCGCAACAACTCAGAGCGGCTGACCGTATCAATGGTGATGGCGTTTTTAACCAGTGTCATATCAAGCTGTACACCCCGGTCGTTGATTTCTTGATCGAGGGCACATTCATCCCAAACATCATCCGGCACGGGAAACTTTGCGAGTTTTATTTGTATGGACATTTCTGTTTCCACATCACGGATGTTATATGCCCTGAACACTTCCCACTTATCGGGGGCGTGTTCGGGGAGATTTCTGATACGTTTTCCGTTAGAGATAGTAGGATTACACGGTTTACAAAAATATCGAATGAGTTCTTTGCCTTCGGTCAGCTTCTGTTTTTCAAGTCCCAGTACCGCACCCGCTCCTTCGAGGGATAGTGGCATTCCCATATAAGCCGACCAGACCATCGAACAGCGCCACGATACGGGGCTTAGGTATCTCACCACATCGAGGGTGTCGGTGGGGTCAAGGCTGATGCCCATATCTGATAAATGCCGGGATAGGCACACCCGCTCGAAGTTTGCGTTGAACGCCCATTTTTGCACATTGTCATCCGTCAGAGCGTCGATGATTTTGATGGGGAGTGTTTCGCCCGCCGTGAAGTCGATGACCTGCACTTCGCCGCCGTCAACGGAATAGCTGAACAATAAAATCTCAAAATCAGGTGATTCGGCATATTTATATACACCCGCCTTTTTGAGGTCAACACTGCTAAACGTTTCAATATCACAGGCCAGTTGCTTTATTTTACTCATTTTAGATCCCTCCATAAGAAAAGCGGCAGAGAAAGACTATCTCCCTCTGCCACCCATTCAGGTTACTGTTTTTCTCCGTTGTCCCTACGGAGACGCTTTTTCTCTTTGCGCTCATCAATGGCGAACTTGATAATAGCGAACAGGTTGCCGATTAAAGTTCCCACTACGGCACCGAAGCAGACCGCAAGCATCATTGATTCAATATGTGTCATGGTTTAGCCCCCCCTTAACCCAGAAAGTCATCTTCGGCATCGGACTGGTAGCCGTCATTGAAGTCGTCTTCAGCTTTTGTCCTGCCACCGAGGGATTCGCCGTCACGCACCTTCTGGATATTCTGGAGTCCGCAGGCTATGCCCTTATTCCCGTTGCTGTTGAAAGCGTAGAATGAAAGGGACACACGAGCGTACACGCCGGAGTAGATTTCACTGGTGTCGATGATGGGCTGGCGATTAATATCTACCACGCCCGGCGCGGTGCCGCTGTTGGCGTTTACGAACCAGTGACCTTCATACGCAGGGTCATCGGGTCTTTCGACATCACCGTCACGCATTGGCGTTTTTAATGTTGCCAAAGGCGGTACGGATTTCCCGTTGCCCTTGAGTTTGCCTTCGCCCTCTTCGTAGGCAGCTTGAATAGCCTTTTTTACTCTGGCAACCGTAACGGTGTCGCTCTTGGGAATTAGCACACTGGTGGAAAACTTCGGTGTGCCACCGTTGATGGATTTTGCCTGCCAGATGTTTGCGTAACTGAGACGGCAAATGCCTGTGATGATTTTCGTGGGATTGACCACGTTCTGATTGTTTTTTTCTGTATTTGACATTGTAATATCCTCCTAATTTTCAATTGGGTCGGCGAAGTCATCCGCCGCCGTATTAATGTGAATTTCTTTGCGCCCGTCCGTTTCCGAAACAAGCGTCGGTTTGCCTGCGGGTTTGTGTATCAGCCCGCCGAGGGTTTCCTCAAACCGCTTCTTCCCAAGCAGGGATGTCATGGCGGTAATGCCGAGGATTTTGTGTTCATACGGGTCAAGCCCGATTTCGGTTACGGTTTTTGCGACGGCCGCCTCATCTGTGTACTTGCGGTTGCTTCTGCCTTCGACCACTTTCCAGCCGTCGAACCTAACGCCCTTGAGGGCTTCAGACAGGGCGTAATCCTTAATGTCGGATGCCCACGAGGTAAGTTCGTCTATCTTGCCAAGGATGGCGGCGATTTCATCGTTCTCAAGTAAGGGAGGTTCGATGAAGTCATAAGCGGCGAGTTCCATGTTTGCTTTTGCACGTTCACGGCATTCCGCTTTTGCCTTGCAAAACTGGCAGTGATCGCCCGCTCTGTAGTCGCCGTTGCCGTCCCACGCAAGCCGGGCTGTGGGTTTCAGGGTTTCTTCTGCCCAATGTTCAAGCTCGCCGCGGGAGACTTCCCATGTAGAACAGTTAGAAAGCCGGGGTTGGAAAATGCTCATGCGGATGGTGTGGATGTCGTAAATGCCGTCAAACATCGACAATGCGGAAAGGGCGTAAATCATCAGTTGCTCATTACCTTCGGCCTCCACCCTTACGCCTCGCCCATACTTCAAATCGCATACTTGCAAAATACCGTCCGATACGATAAGGGCATCACAGGTGCCGGAGCATTCAGGAATGTAGAGTGAGCAGTACACCCGCTGTTCAACAAACACTTTTGGGTCGCAAAGACCATCCATCTGCTCCATGACAAAAGTGACATAATCGTCTGTTCCCTCGTCCATTTCGCTGTCATTGCACTTTGAAGGTTTTTTAGCTAACCCCAGCCGGTGTTTCAGTTTTGCCTCTCCAACCGAGTGCGCCAAGGTCCCTTCTTGTGCATAGCCGGAACCGGCGTCGATATAAAACTCTGTCATACGAGCTGATGGCGGACAGTTTATCCAGCGGTGGCTTGCAGATGGCGACAGCAGTGCGTGTTTTTTGCCGTCGCTCATTTCAATTCCCTCGCTTCCGCAAGGATGGCGTCATACTCGCCAGGATCGACTTCCGACAGCTTTTCGGAACCGTGTCGGAGGATAATCGCTCTGACCGCCTCCGTGTGACCATCCCTGCTTTTTTCAGCAAGGAACGCCCTGACTTCTGCTAATGCCGGGGGCTTGGGTTGGTCTACCCGGGGTTCAGGTTCGGGAACATCGTCATGGTCAAAGTCGTACATCGCCTTAATTTCTTCTGCAATTTCCGCGATACTTGCCGCAAGGCAAGCGAGGTCATTGCCGAGTTGCTGTGCTTTGTCTGGTGACATAGATTTTTCCTCCTCTCGATTTTTCTTCTCTTCGGTGTTCATGTGCTGCCAGTCGTCCCGCGAGTCTTTTACTCACGATGGCAATGGCATTCAGAACGCCAATGAGTTCTTCATTTTGTTCGCGGTCTCTACTGTCCACAAACAAGACATTTTCACTTGTTTGCATTACGGTTTACCTCCGTTTCTGAAAGATGGGGTCGCCCCCTCACTTACGAAAGGACAGCGAGGGGGCGAAATCCGTAGTGCTTTAATCAAGAAATTTCAAAACATCTTTTAACATGGGATCGGAACGCAGGATTTTACGAAGACGCTTCTCGCGGTAATACACGCCATCAAGGGTCATTCCCATCTTTTCGGCGGTGACTGTTTTCTTTGCTTTGGTACTCATAAGCCGAAACAGCAATTGGTCTGATGGTTCAAGTCGCTTGTAGGCATCAATAAGAGTAGCGAGTGACTCCGCATCTTCGATAATTTTGGCGACGTCGGCAGTTTCGTCCTCAAGTTCGATGTAGCCCTCTTCGCCGGTTTCGTCATAACGTGGGCAGTCGAGTTCAATCATTTCGCTGCGTTTGACACGCTGCCGTTCTTCTTTTTTTAAGGACGCAGCGGTCATGAGGTAGGTATCCTCGCCACGTTGATTGCGTTCAAGCCGAACGGCGTATCCCGCTTCGGGGTCATAGAACCACCGCTGCCTAAAAGGGTTGTCCGGTGTAGGAGTTTCACCTGGAGCGAAGCACTCCTTCCGGTTGACAGGGATGTAGTCGCCTTCTGCGTTCTGCGCGAAATAGTTCTTGTAATACAGGGATTGATAATTTTTCATGTGTGTTTCCTCCATAGATTTTTTTGTGGCTCGTCCGAGCCTTGGGGTAATGGGTTCCGCAGTGACCGCACAGGCGGCGGTCGGGCGCGTTCTTGCGTTGGCATCTCATTTCCTCCGTTGGATTGACATTTTTTGATTTGCGTGTTATAATGATTTAGTGGGATTGCTTTTGGTTTGTTGGCTATTAAAGACAACAAAAAAAGCCCTCGTGATTTCTCACAAGGGCTTGGTGCTTGTCCTTGTTTCCTCACAAGAACAATCCAATAGTGCGTAAAGTTGACCGTCAAAAGTCGATAGAGTTTATAGAGTAGATAGAGTTACCAAGTTTCTATGGAGGCGATATGATGTCAATAATTGATTTTCCGCGATTATGCGGAGGTACGGTTTTTATATTGCTGTTAGCTGCACGAGGGCAACGAACCGCAAAACGAGATAATGCAAACGGAAAAACCGACGGCTTGTCACAGCCGGAACTACTTATCGAACTTGTTAGAATAATTAAGCCATCATTTAATCCGCCTGTTAAAACCTCTACTCTAAAAAAGAATGTTGGAGGATACAGAAAGTGCGAAGATAACGGCGGTACATATTTTGCTGCCATTTTTGAGTCGTCAGATATTGATGCTTTTGATTTGCGTATAAAAAGCGAATACCACAATGTAGTCTCAGCCATGTCGGAGTTAATAGAGCGGTTTATAAGTGACGATAAAGTCGAGTGGCTTTTTAAGGCGTTTCTCGAAGTTATCGGAAAAGATGCAAGTATTGATAAAAACTTTATAATTGATGGGAAACAAATGTCGAAAAGTGAAGTATTAAATATCGACAATATATCGCTGGCATCTTTTGCGCTCGGGGTTTGGCATTATGTCGTAACGAATGTGAAGGATAATACCGTGGGACAAGCTACCTTTAACAATTGGCATATAAAAAAGGGTGACACAAACAGCGAATGGGTTTTTAATAGCGATATTGGAAATGAAATAAAACGGGCAATAACGATTATTCCGTTTTTAGATAAATCTGCAGGTACGGCAACAAATGGCCACGATTTCATCGATGAAAACGAAGCTGAAATCGAGGACGAACCTCATGTATTTGAAAAAACCGCAGAACAACCAACGTCAACAACTCAACAAGTAATAATCAATGGGAATGTTTTTAACGCTAAAAACCAGTTTTTCGGCAATGTTGAAAATGTATTTGACAGTTAGGGGGAAGCTATGAATAATGCATTATCAAAATTGCAAAACCCTAACGAGCAAACTGTTGTGGCGCAAACTGCTTACAATGCTCCGAACGGCAACCAGTTCTTTGGTACTGTCGGCGCGGTAAACAGCACCGCCATATTTGTAAATGGAGTAAACGGCCAGCAACAAATTCAACTCAGCACAGATTATTGCAACTTATTCATTATTAAGGATGAGGCTTTTGCGGGGCAAACCGGCTCTTTTACTGTTCCGAAGGAGCGAGCGCAGCATTTCATGAAGCTGAGCGATGCAGCAAAAGCTGAGATAGTGACATTTCCTTCTTTGTTTATGGATACAAATAAGTGCTACAGACGATGTGCCAATGCAAGCCAGCAGTTTTTTTATGGTTTTATTACAAACTGCCACGAACAAGGAAAATGCTATAAAGTGTTTTACCAAAAACTATCTGTCCAACCTTTATCGCAAAGTCAGCTAAACGAGAATGCGGTCAAGCTCGGAATCAACACCAATGACGGCCGAGATGTTTTAGATGAAACAGCATGGTTAATTAAACAGATGGATTTAAGGAGAGCCTTGATGAGTGTGGGCATTTATCTTTAACAGTTATGGATGCTAACCATGAACACTATTTTCTAAGAAAGTATGAATGGAGGATTCCAATGAACAACGAGGTCGGCAATACAGTCCCTGAAAAATGGGTAAACCTTGAAGATGTAGCAACGCATTTGAGCGTTAGCCACGATACAATCCGTGCTTGGATACGCAAAGGTACTATACCTTTCAGTCGTGCCGGAAAGCAGTACAAATTCAAACTTTCCGAAGTCGATGAATGGGTACGCGAAGGGAAGATTTCTGAATAAAATATATGAACTTAACGGATTCCCATGTGCCGATGAAAAGTGTCTTGCCCTCGCAAAGGAAATAAAGATACTGGTTGACGACAAAGCACAGTTTGCCGATTGGTCGACCCACGACGATATCAAGAACCAGCTCAACAGGGATTTGACCGTATTGCTCTATAAAAACGGTTATCCGCCGGAATGGGATGAGGAAGTATTCGAACGAGTACTTGAACAAGCCGAAAACTTCAAGAAGTGGTCGGATTAAGGAGGCAGACAGATGAGCAAATATAAATCCGCAATAGAAAAAATAATCGTTTCTGAGGCTACATTTCAAAATAGCCCAGAGCGAGAAATTGAGCCGTCGTGGATTAACTTCTTCTACGGTAACAACGGTAGTGGTAAAACGACTATTTCACGAATGATACGGAATGGGCAAGGGTTGACGTTTGGCAACGCTGCTCAAGCTGATGAATTTGCCACTGTCGTTTTCAACCGTGACTTTATCGACGAGGAGCTCAAATTCGATATTATGCCCGGAGTGGTAATGCTCAGTAAAGAAGCCTCTGATAAGCAACAAGAAATTGAGGGAAAGCAAAAAGAACAAGAACAGCTAAAAGGTCAACTCCAAACAGCAAACGATGAGGCGGCTGCAATCCAAACGAAGCGAAACAAATTGAAAGTCAGCCTTGATGCTGCAATTTGGAAAGCGGCAGCAAGGTACAAAAAGGTTTTCGGGGGCAAAGGCGATTTGAGTTCAACAGCTCGGTGTGTTCAAAGAGTATGCAGCACCGCTTCCGTCGAGCGTAATTTTGACGACATAAAAGCCCGTTACGAAGCTGCAACCGACCCGAATGCCACACGATATGATGCCGCTCCACTACAGTTATTGGATTCGACAAAGCTTGAGAGCGCAGAAAAATACTCACTTCTCGGACAAGCGATAATCAGCACCGCGGATAATGCTTACAGCCGATTCTGGCAGAACTTGAATGCGATGGATTGGGTTAATACTGGTCATACCCATTATTCCAAAAATGCGGAAGGCTGCTGTCCATATTGTTCACGGGAACTGCCCGCCGATTTCGAGGAACAATTCCTCGCCTGCTTTGACGAAAAATATTCTCAAGATTGTGCCCGTCTCGTTGAATTTGGGCGTAAATATAACGAGTATATGATAGCTACATTTATTGAACCGTTAAGACGGTACATAGAGTTAATTCCGCAGACAGGATTCGGCGATTGGAAAGCATATGGCGAACAGTTAAAATTGATTGAAAACACAGTACAGATGAACAATCAACAAATCGCTGCGAAAATTGAAAAGCCCTCAGAAGTAGTCGGACTCAGCAGCATAAGCGAATTTGTCGAACGAGTAAACGAGCTTCTCGCCGAAACAAATAAGCTGTTTGAAGCCAACAACAAAATCTTCGATGCCAAAGGCAAAACCTGCGAAGATTGTATCAATGAAGCGTGGGAGCTGTTGGCCTTCGAAACGAGCGGAGATAGAGCTGCGTATGACGCTGAGGATAAAAAGGTGGCAACCGACGGCGTTCGGCAGGCGGGAGTAATAAAAAAACTTACCGATACGCTCGGTGCCCTTAAAAATGAAATTCGAGAATTGTCAGACAAAATGGGTGGCACGGCGTCCACGGTTGAGAAAATCAATGCCCTGCTCCAAAAGACAGGGTTTAGAGGATTTCAACTGCGCCCCCACGCAAGAATTCCTGATAAATATGAAGTTGTCCGTGAAGACGGCGAGGTCGCCAAAGGTCTAAGCGAGGGTGAAAAGAACTTTATAGCTTTTCTTTACTTCTATTTTTACGTGCAAGGTGCGTGGCGCAAAGAAGACCTTGTTAAGGGAAAAATCGTAGTCATTGACGACCCTGTCTCGAGTATGGACAGCGGAGTTCTGTTTGTTGTCAGCTCACTCGTCCGAAAACTGGTAGATGATTGTTTCTTGGACGGCGGGCAATTCAACATTAAGCAGATTTTTGTCTTGACACACAATCCGTATTTCCATAAAGAAATATCCCATAAATACGAAACGAGCAGAGACGACATCGTTAAGAAATCATCGTTTTTCTTTGTCAAGAAATCGGATGATAATGTTTCCACCGTTAAAATTAGTGAAATGGAATGCGCCACGAACGAGAGCGGCGCAGAAAACATTTCGCCTGTAAAAAACTCGTACGATGCTTTGTGGTGCGAATACAGGGATGCGCGGCTTCCGGCAACGCTTCTCAGTGTAATTCAGAGAATTGTCGAGTACTATTTTCTTCAACTCTGCAGTTACAGCATCGAAGATTTGCGAGAGAGGGTAAAAACCCATATCGGCGGGGACGACAAAAAACAGCGGATAGCTGATGAAATACTCCGCTTCATCTATGACGAAAAATTCGATGCTGGCGACGGCATTAACTACGCCCCCGACCACGACATACCGGCTTACAAAGAAGTGTTTGAGATGATTTTTGAAGCGATGAGCCAAAAATCGCACTATCTCAAAATGTCGGGCGAGTGTGAATGAGCTGTTTAGAAGAATGCGTAGATAAAGAAAGATACTATTCCGTACATCCGCGCAGGAAAGCAGTACAAGTTCAAAATCAGCGAAGTCGAGCAATGGGCGTGCGAAGGTAAAATTAAAGACGACCACTATGGCAATAATGCAGAAAGCTGAAATTATTACAAACAAGAGGATTTTAGAGCAATCTGAAAGGAGGTGCGGTGTTATGCAAGAAACAGAAGGTGCGAGCGATATGTCATTGCCCGATGTCATAGAAGATGGCATCCGTTCTCAAATGCCGCTCATCCTTGAAATTTTGCTCATTGACAGGACAAAATCAACGGTGCGAACGCCTCAAAACATTATCTGGGCGAACGATAATTATAAGGAATACGGGTCAGACGCTTATGCGGCGACGGCGCAGATACGCCCTGAACTCATCACAGGCAAGAGTGGCAAGTTTATAATGCCCCGCGCATTGAAAGCCACTGAACTGCAAAAAAAGCGTACAAAAGCTAAAGCTGAAGTATTTACTCCAACTTGGATAGTGAAAAAACAAAATGATGCTATAGATGCGGATTACAAAGATGATTCCTTAGAAGTATATACCCGTCGCAAATGGTTGGAGATAACCTGCGGCGAAGCACCATACATGGCAACACGCTACGATATGGGAACCGGTGAGATAATACCGCTTCCTGAGCGTGTGGGCTTCGTTGACCGGAAACTCGCTCGAATAAACGCCGAAGTAACAGACAAAGCCGAATGGCAGCGGCTTGTTGAGCTTGCCTACAAAGCAAGCTATGGCTTTGAGTGGAATGGGGATTCGCTCCTTCTTGCCCGCGAAAACCTGCTTTACACTTATCGGGACTTTTATATTAAAAAATGGGGCGAGCCACCGATTTGCGGGCTGTTCGAGGAGATTGCCAAAATCATTAGCTACAATGTCTTTCAGATGGATGGATTAACGTATACGATTCCATTGTCGGAAAGCAAGGAACGAGTTCAGCAATACCAATTAACCCTTTTCGACCTCAATGAACCCGAAAAGGAAGAATGGATAGTCGTTCCTGGCAAGCGTGTTAGGATTATGAACTGGGATACCAATAAAATGGAATTTTTTGATAAGGGGATAAAAAGGACATGAGCGAGAATACAACTATTAAAACAACCAAAACGGTCTATCCTCAGATTTACGCTTATGTTCTCCCTGAATATAAGCCGAACGAGGGATGGATAAAAATCGGCTACACCGAGCGCCGTAGCGTGGACGAGCGTATCCGCCAGCAAACGCATACAGCAGGGATAGCCTATTCCAAGCTCTGGTCGGAACCCGCCAAATTCCACGGTTCTGACGAATGGTTCTTCGATAAGCAGCTTCACTCTTACTTGCGGCGGTTTAAGCGGATAGACCAACGTCCGAAAACCGAGTGGTTCTACTATGACGGAACACCTGAACAGGCTCACGTCGACTTCGATGAGTTTCGGCATAAGAAAATAAGCCAGGTCGGTAAGGAACTGGAGTATCAGCTACGCACAGAACAGGAAGCAGCTGTGCAAATGACACTGGATTACGCCGAAACGCATGAGGGCGGCGAATTTCTATGGAATGCGAAGCCTCGCTTCGGAAAAACACTCACGACCTATGACCTTTCCCGCCGCATGAAAGCGCAAAAGGTTCTGATTGTAACGAATCGCCCAGCAATCGCAAACTCGTGGTTTGACGACTTCGAAACCTTTATCGCCTGGCAGACAAACTACCGCTTCGTTTCTACAACCGATACACTAAAAGAACGCCCTGTGCTTACCCGTGAGCAGTTTCTGTCTGAAGCCCTCGGCAAAAAAGACGGCGAACATCCAGGCTGCGTAGCGTTTATTTCGCTGCAAGACTTAAAAGGTTCTCTGTATTTCGGCGGGACATATGAAAAACTGGAATGGGTCAAAGGCCTGGAGTGGGACTTGCTCGTTATCGACGAAGCCCACGAGGGCGTAGACACATTTAAAACCGATGTCGCTTTCAATAACATCACCCGTAAGTTCACCCTGCACTTATCCGGCACTCCATTCAAAGCCGTAGCAAGCGGTCGCTTCTCTAAAGAGCAGATTTACAACTGGACATACGCCGATGAGCAAGACGCAAAAGCGGTATGGCCGGAAGACAGCGAAGAAAACAATCCATACGAAGGTTTGCCTCGTCTGAATCTGTTCTCATACCAAATGAGCCAAATGATAACCGATGAGGTCAACAAAGGCGCGGAGATCGACGGCAAGGACATTGACTTCGCCTTTGACTTAAATGAATTTTTCGCCACGGGTGACAACGGCAGATTCACACACGAATCCGAGGTCAAGAAATGGCTTGATACATTAACTCGCAATGAGAAATACCCGTTCTCCACGCCGGAGCTTAGAGCCGAACTGAAACATACATTCTGGCTCCTAAACCGTGTGGCAAGTGCGAAGGCGTTGGAGAAACTTTTGCGTGACCACCCTGTCTTTGAACATTACGAGGTCATCTTAGCCGCAGGGGACGGCAGAACCGATGAAGATGACCCCGCCGCCACCGAAAAATCCCTCGATAGGGTAAGGACGGCAATCAAAGCCCACGACAGGACCATCACGCTCTCCGTTGGCCAGTTAACCACAGGCGTGACCGTTCCCGAATGGACTGCCGTTATGATGCTTTCCAACTTAAAATCGCCGAGCCTATATATGCAGGCGGCTTTCCGCGCCCAAAATGCGTGGAATTACGACATAGACGGTGAAAAGTATCGAAAGCAAAACGCCTATGTCTTTGACTTCGCTCCTGATCGTACACTGATAATCTACGATGAGTTCGCCAACAACCTGCAACCCAAAACGGCGGCGGGTGGTGGCACGACTGATGACCGAGAGGAAAACATAAGGCGGCTTATCAACTTCTTCCCGGTTATTGCGGAAGATGACGAAGGCAAAATGATTGAACTGGATGTAAGGCAAGTCTTGACTATTCCGAAAGCGATTAAAGCGCAGGAAGTGGTCAAGCGCGGCTTTATGTCTAATTTGCTATTCCAAAATATCTCCGGGATTTTCGCCTCCACCGAGGCGCGTGAGATTTTGGAGCAGCTTAACCCCGTGGCACCGGGCCGGGTTGTACCCAGTCAGCAGAGTTCCCCGATAGATACCAAAGGTGTGGAAGTGGACGACGAGGGCGATGCGGTCGTTGACCCCACCATTGTCGTGGCAATATCAGACGCCCGTTTCGGCGAAAAGGTCTATGCTGATGTTACATCCGTTGCCGAGCAAGCCGCCGAGCAATCATCGGATTCCTTGACGAGCAAAGTCGCCACAGCATTTACCCATGGCATATTGGATACCGTTAAGGAAATCGCCAAGGAGAGTTCCGTAACCGTCGCCCAAGCTGAGCAGGTCGTAAAGCAAAACGCTAATGTCCTCGCCCGAGAGGTCGAGATGGTCAAGAAACAGGCTGAAATAAAGCAGGCCGAGGCGACGACCATGTACTATCGTGAAGTAGCCGCCGCCGCGAATAATACATCCGCCGTTGCAGAGGCAAAAGAGAGATACGAAACCACAAAGCAAGAAATCGCCGAAACCCTGAAAGAAGAACTTTCCACAAAGGTTGCGGAAAAGACGAAAGAACTGACACAGAAGTCAACCGAGGAGATCCTCCAAAAGGGCGAAGAGAAAAAGAAAACCACGGTTGAGGATGATATCCGCGCCCGTTTGCGCGGCTTTGCTCGCACGATACCGTCATTCCTGATGGCATACGGCGAACCGACCACGGCTCTCGCTAATTTTGACGACAACATCACCGACAGTGTTTTCAAAGAGGTCACGGGCATTACGCTTGACCAGTTCCGTGCCTTGCGCGACACGTACAACTTCTTTGACCCGGTCGTCTTTGACGAGTCGGTTCAGGAGTTTTTGCACAAAAAAGAGGAACTGGCGAATTATTTTGATGACAGCCAGACCGAGGACATCTTCGACTATATCCCTCCGCAGCGCACCAATCAGATTTACACGCCCAAAAAGGTAGTGAAGCTGATGATAGACAAGCTGGAGGAAGAAAACCCGGATTTTTTCACCGACAAGGGCAAGACCTTTGCGGACCTATATGTCAAGTCGGGACTGTACCTGACCGAAATCGTCAAGCGGCTGTACATAGGGCTTGAGGGTGTAATCCCCGACAAGAACGCACGGATGAAGCACATACTGGAGAATCAAGTCTACGGCTTCGCGCCGAGCGAGATTATCTACAGAATAGCGCGCAACTTCGTCTACGGCGGTTTCCCTGAGATTGACAGTACTCATCTGCAATGCAAAGATCTGACCGAAATAGCGAAATCAGGAGGTGGTTTGGAAATGAAATTCGACGCAGTGGTAGGTAACCCGCCTTATCAAGATGAGAATGTAGGGGAAAACAATCAAGCCACGCCTATCTATAATCTGTTCTATGACTTAGCAGAGCGAATTGCACCTGTGTACACGCTGATTTCTCCTGCCAGATTCTTGGCGAAGCAAGGGGCCACGCCAAAGGAATGGAATAAAAAGATGCTTGAGGATAGGCACCTGAATATCGAGTATTACAATCCGAAAAGCGATGAGGTTTTCCCTAATACCGATATTAAAGGTGGTGTGGTTGTTGTTTATCGTGATAAGAACAAAGATTTTGGATCTATAGATACATTCATACCTTTTGACGAATTGAGAAGTGCTTACCATAAGGTCAAGACAATAAGTCCTAACAACATCAGCCATTTTGTATATAGCCCTGATAGTTATCGTTTTACTGACGAGCTTTTCAAAGAGAATCCAATTCTTGTTGGAAGAACTGATAACGCTCACGCTAAAGCAGTAGCATCAAGCGTGTTTGAAAGATACCCTGAAGTGTTTTTTGAAGAAAAGCCGAATGATAGAGAGGAATATATTCAGATTTACGGTCGCATTGGCGGAGAGCGTGTTTTTAGATACATTAAAAGGAAATACCTTGCACCGCATCCAAACCTGGATAAATGGAAAATTTTCGTTCCGGGTGCAAATGGAACAGGAGCAATTGGTGAAATATTATCTACGCCCGTAATCGGGCAGCCCGTAATCGGGCATAACCAAACATTTGTAAGTCTTGGCAAATTCGATACTGAATTTGAAGGTGAAGCACTGCTGAAGTATATTAAGTCAAAATTCGGCAGGGCTATGTTGGGAATAATGAAAACCACACAAAACAACCAGTCGGCAAACACTTGGTCAAAAGTCCCCCTTCAAGACTTCACGCCGAACAGCGACATCGACTGGACGCAACCCATCCCCGACATCGACCGGCAGCTTTATGCTAAGTATGGCCTGGATGAGAACGAAATCGCCTTTATTGAGGAAAAGGTCAAGGCGATGGAATAACATCCCCGCAGCATCGGAAGAGAGAGGGTTTGGCGTAATAAAAGCGAGGTGAACGACGATGTGGCATATACCAATAAACGCAACTGAGCGTACATTGCTGTATGCCGCAGAGACGTTTGAGGAGTTTGAATCCCTCTTGCAATTCTTCAACAACTTGGATAATGAAGAAAACGGTGCTTGGTGGGAGGAGTTGGCGAACGATGTAGCGGCTTCGGGCAACGCAGACTCCAACAGTTACGACGAGGAATATGATAAATACTATGATGCACCCGAAAAGGAGACCGATGAACCTAAGGAGATAGTCATTATGGAACCGACAACTGCTTTCAGCCCCACGGCTGACGAATCATTCGAAATAGAGCGCGATATGCGGGTATCCCTCCGGCCACGGAAGGGCGGTAAGGTATCCGTGCAGGATTATGTTGAGAACATTGCTGCACGGCATCCTTTGCTCGGTATGGCGGTATTAGATGAAAACAGCCGGAAAGTCGTTGAGGAAGCGGCTTTACAAGCCATCAGGATTTTGCTTAATTATAACAAAGTCTATAACTGGGCCTATCTCTCTATTTTCCTGACAATGCTACAATATGCCCGAGACTGGGATAGAGCCGAAAACGCTGGCTTTTGGGCGTACATAGCTGAACAGTTCGGTTATAAGGATTCACAGCAGATGTACAGCGTTCTCACCACCTCTGTAAAAGAGGCTTGCCGAAGTTATAACCGACTGTTCGTGGTTGACCCGAACGGCGACAACAACTACTACTCCACCGCTTTGGCTCATGCCATCGCCCCAAACAAGAGCGTGTTTGCACTGTTTGACTTTCTCATAAAGTTTTACCGCAACAACCTTGATTGCTCCGTCTATGAGGACGATCCTGCAATAGGCAGAATGGTCGGCGTTTTGCGTGACCGCTGCAACGGCGCATCCGTGGAGCAGGACGATGACATTCGCGGTAATGTTTACGGTATTCAGGTCGGACTGAAAGTCTTGCTCACCACCCGCCCCGGCTATATGCGGCACTTTGTCACTAAGATACTTCAAAAAATGGGAACGCTCCTTGACGGCGGTGAACTGCTCGGCAGAGAGCATATTGATATCCTCCTCACACAATGGTACATAGGTAAGCTGTCCGAACCCGCATCGCCGACAAGCACATACACCTACACACCAACGGTCAAAAGAGCTGCCCCGGCGCATAAGCGCACGACGGATATTGCCTTCTCCTATGGCAAAATCAAGATCGAGTACATCCTTGACGCGGATAACGAACCCGCTTTGCGTATTCCGTCTATCCGTCTGGCGAGCCGCGAAAACCCCGTGCTGAAGATATTTTCTTGTGGTGATATGGTCTATCAGCACACCATAGGCATTTACGGCAACGACTATGCGGCGACATCGGAAGAGGTTATAGTGCCACTTTCTGATATTAACGATGTGGACTTCAAAAGCCTTGAAGCCGAACTAAGAATTGGGGACAAGATCATATTCCGTTCGGAAAATAGCCTGAATGTCAAAGCCCTGATTTTTAAGGATAATAAACTGCAAATGGGCAAAACGCTTGACGAAGGCAACTATGTTCTGTTCGCGCCTAAGGCGGTCAGTATAAAGTTCCAAGGCAATGTTGAACGGCAGCGGCTTACCTACTTCGCGCAACTGTATAACATCTACATTCAGGGTGAGGTGTCAATCTTTGCCGATGGGTCGCTGTTGTGCTGCTCTCGCCCGCCGGAGGGTTCGCTCAGGTTCAGACTCCCGCAAACACAGATTGAGTATGTCTTGCAGGATACAGTTTACCCGATTTATTCACGCGGCGAGTTTGCGGTCACTGCCGTCGGCAAGCTGGACAGCGGCAATGTCGCCGCAACCCTGCAAAACGGCGAGCGGTTGAGCGTTGAAAGCAGCGACGGCAATCTTTGGCAGTTCGGTTCTCCCGCCGAAAACGGCGGTTATAGCCTCACGCTTTCGGATGGTGATTCCGGCAGGGTTTTTGACGAGGCGAAGTTCTATATCACTGACAGCTTTTCTGTCGGCTTTGACAGTTCGTATTATCTGGAAACCTCCGAGGACGGAAATGTAATGCTCGATATAAACGGAGAGCATTTTGAACTCTCACTTGTGGGTTTCGGCGCGAAGGCGAAAATTCCGTATGGCAAAGGCGAGATTCACATCCTGATTCCGCGAATTAGAATGCTCTTGGACGGCGGATCCATTCCAATGGAAGCTGTATGGAAAGGCGAAATTGCGCCGAGTAGTCAACTGCGCGTGCTGTGCCCGGAGTCGCTTGCCGTTTCGCTTGCTTTCGGCGATGTGCAAATAACGCGGCGCAATACTTTAGGTGGGTATGACTATGCAATCGGCAATGCCGTTCAAGCATATGACGGAGCAAATGATAGCGTTTCGGTCAGCTTGTTTGTTGCAGGCGATAGACTATCTATGTTTGATGTCGTGTTCAAGATGTCGCTAACAGAGCCGCCGCAGTTCAATCTGACCGGCAGCACGCTGACTTGGCTGAACAGCCACGCATTTATGGGCGACTCTAACACAACGCTCAAGTTTGTATTTCAGTCGAAACACGATAAGCCTATAGTGCTGTATTTAGGACAAGGCGAGAAAATACTAAGCGAGAATTTTCCAGAGGAATCAGAGCGGTATCAGTATCAGGTATTCGCCCAAAACGAGACAGCATTTGGGCATTCCGAAACTTTGCTGGCTGACGGGTATACTATTTTCGGAGAGAGAGCGGCGGTAATTTTCCGCGGTGAGACACTTCGCATAGACAGGGTTCTTCTCGATCGGGAAGGTATTGAAATTAAGCCGGTTTACGCCGACAATATAACCTTTGTCGGGATTGAAAACCTCGGATACTCCGATTTGAGTGGCGATTACGCCCACTACACGGCAAGGCTGTTTTTCACGACGATGAACGGAAATGTTGATTTTAGAGATCTCAATCCTGTGGATATATACCTCGTTAATGAAAAATCAGGTCTGTTGCACATTTCATTTAACGATGGCGAAGGCTTGTTTATTGATAGAAGCAGCGATTACAAAGCGGAGCTGTATAAGCACACCGACCCACCACAGAGACTTGCCAAGTTTTTGTTTTTCCCCGATTTCTTTGAATTTCAATATAGTAAGGAGATGCGCTAATGCTTAATCCAGTAATCCTTTCACGGGCAATCAAGGACACGTTTGCCGACTATGTAGCAACAACCTTGTCAATCGCAGACGAGCGTTATGCCTCTCTGCTCAAAAACGAACTGCGTAGAGAGGGAATCATATCCAAGGGTCCCTATCTCGAACTCGGCGATGCCTACAAAACTGGTGAGACAATTCGAGAGTTGATTGCCGAGGGTGTGATGTCGCCTCTGTTCGAGCGATATGGGCAGGGCTTCAAACTGAGCCGTCCGCTCTATGTTCATCAAGAGAAGGCAGTCCGCGCCGCCGCCAACGGAGATAATATGATTGTGACGACAGGAACAGGCTCCGGCAAAACGGAGTGCTTCCTGCTGCCTATTGTGAATGCTTTGCTGAAAGAGCAAGAGGCTGAGGGGCATCTTGATGATGGCATGAGAGCGATTATCATATACCCAATGAATGCCTTGATAAATGACCAAGTGAAACGCCTGCGTGAAATCTTTGTTGACAGTGACATTACGTTCGGCGTATATAACGGAAACACCGAACAGAATGAAAAGGACGGGCAAGAGAAATATCGCCGGACATACGGCTTCGAGCCTATGCCGAACGAGCGTGTTTCACGCGACGCGATGCGCGAGAAACCGCCGCATATCCTTATTACAAACTACTCAATGCTCGAATATATGTGCATCCGTCCAAATGACGATGCCGTATTCCGCAACGCCAAACTGCGGTTTGTGGTTCTGGATGAGGCGCATATTTATAAGGGTGCTACAGGGATTGAGGCTTCAATGCTCGTTCGTCGAGTTGAAACCCGGTTGACTAACAAGGGTAAAAACCCTCAGTATATCCTTACCAGTGCGACCCTCGGCGATGAAAGCAGCAACCCACAGATTCTTGCTTTCGGTAAGCGGCTATGCGGACACGCCTTTCAGTCAATCGTTCGCTCGATGCCGATAAAACATGGAGTTCCGAAATCCACCCGTGCGCTATCATCTGCGGAGATAGCAGCGCTGAGAGGCGTCCCAAATGAAAAGCTGTTTGATATTTGTAACGGCAGCACCCAGTATCATGAAATCCGTGCTATTGCAAACGAGCCGCTTACTCTTGTCGAAATTGCGGAAAAGACAGGCATATCGGAGGATGAACTGGTTGCTTTTATCGCGGCTTGCATCCGCACCGCCAACGGGAATGGTGTGCCGCTTGTGAGGGCAAGATACCACCTCTTTGTCCGCGCGCTTGAAGGAGCTTATATCACGCTTACCCCGCCGTATTCTATGTCACTGACTCCCGAAACGGAGATTGATGGGCAAATGGCATTTGAATGCGCTACTTGCACTGACTGCGGGCGCATTGCTATTATCGGCGTGAACGATAAAAAAAGTGGGAAGCTGAAACTTCCCGAAAACAGCACCGACCCCAACACCGAATACTTCCTCTTGGATGACGAAGAAGATGGTGATATGACAGACGATGAAACGGAAACCCCGCCTGACGAGTATCTGGTCTGTGCAAAATGCGGAACAATAAAGCATAAAGGCGATAAAAATATTTGTGCCTGTATGGACGAGTTTGGTGTTAATGTCACAAAGGCGCAAAAGAGCAAAGAGAGCGGAATGGTGCGTTGCCCAGCTTGTTCTTACGGTGAACTGCGTCGGTTTTACCTCGGCAGCGAAGCGGCCACCGCTGTTCTCGCTACTGCCTTGTATGAGAATATGCCAAGTGAGAAAATACGCCAGTTCTTGTGCTTTTCAGATAGTCGTGGGGATGCCGCCTTTTTTGCACCCTATATGGAACGCACATATAAAGACTTCTTGCGCCGACGCGGTATATGGTATGTTGCAGAACAGCACCGTGAAGAATTGCAACGCGAACCGTGGACGCTGGGGACCTTCGCCGATGAACTTGCCAGGTATTTTGATGTAAACAAGACTTTTGCGGTTCTCGGCAAGAATGAAACCTTAGCACCTATAAGCAGGCGTAATGCTTGGATTGCATTAATAAGCGAAAT
Source organism: Desulfobulbaceae bacterium (assembly GCA_003249165.1). Classification (GTDB taxonomy): domain Bacteria; phylum Desulfobacterota; class Desulfobulbia; order Desulfobulbales; family SURF-16; genus SURF-16. The sequence continues at coordinate 20,757 of QKJV01000157.1, forward strand.
GTATGCCGCCCGCCGTCCCAGCAGTTTGTCGTCGTTGGGTGCAGTTTCAATTATACCGACCTGCAATGCACAGTTCGCTCCTGCGTTTGCTGAAAAATATGGTTTGACCGAAGATGAGGCTAAGACACTACTCGACTTGCTTCTGATGGATGTCGTGTTCCACGGCGCAATCCAAGAACCATCCAAAACACCTCTTGACGGCGAAGACTTAGAGATGATTTTTTACTCATCTGCCAGAAAGCTCCTCGCACGTTGTAAAACAGGCAAGGAAACGGCAAATGTTATGGGCTGGCTCCCGAGAACGCAGAAAAACGGGCGGTTTTATATCAATGGTCGTTTGCGCCGCCTTGTATCCGCATTGGGCGTTACGGAAGACGAGGCATATAAAATTGCTGAAGAATATTTCGTGCTTCTTGCCGAAAATAATGTATTGAAAACACTGAAAGGGAGAGGTGACGGTCGTTTCCTTTCGGCTGAAGACTTTGTCATATCTGTGCCAAGCGAAAGCAATCTTTACGTTTGCGAGACTTGTAGTCGTGTAACTACTATGAACTTTAAAAATCGCTGTGCTTACCCACGGTGCAGCGGCAAACTTGTATCCGTATCTCCTGAAAGGCTCCAGGCGGACAATCACTATGCCGGCTTGTATTCAAAAGACGACCTTGAGCCGTTCTATATCCGCGAACATACCGCACAAATCGAAAAGGACAACGCCCGCAGGTATCAGGAGCAGTTTCTCAAAGGTGAAGTAAACGCCTTAAGCTGCTCGACAACCTTTGAAATGGGTGTCGATATTGGCTCGTTGGAGTCAATCTTTCTTCGCAACACACCGCCGTCCCCGGCAAACTATGTTCAGAGAGCGGGGCGCGCCGGTCGTGATTTACGCTCAGCAGCATTTGCGTTGACCTATGCGAAGCTGTCCTCGCATGACATCACGTTTTTTGGGCACCCAGCGGATATGATTTCCGGCAAAATAAAGGCTCCGGCATTTGAAATACGAAATGTCAAAATTGTTCTGCGGCATATCTATGCCGTGGCAATATCATATTTTTTTAGTCAGAATACCGATGTTTACAATAGCAACGACGCGGATATTTTTCTCAATGGCAACGGATATGAGCGGCTTTGCGAATACTTAAACGCCAAGCCGACCGTAGTAAAAGAGTATTTACATCGATGCGTTCCGAAAGAACTTTTCGATATGCTTGGTGTTGACACTTTCTCATGGGTTGAACAGTTAATCGGTGAGGACGGCACTCTTGCCATAGCCGTGAATGACTTCCGCGATCTCACAGCTTGGCTTGCAGAGCAGATCGATATTGCCGCGAAAGAACAGCGGTATCAGGATGCTGCCCGTTTCGAACGCCTTCTAAAGGATCATCGCCGTTCCACAACTGCGGGAGATGGTCATAAAAAAACCGATTTGATAAACTTCCTTGTCCGTTCAGGTGCCCTGCCGAAGTATGGTTTCCCGGTGGATGTGGTAGAACTGAAGCCAAACTCTCTAAACGACACAAAGCAAAATGTGGAACTTCAGAGAGACCTTCAGCTTGGAATCTCGGAATACGCTCCCGGAGCGGAGGTTGTCGCTGACGGCAATATTTATCGCAGCCGTTACATAGCGAAAGACCGTCGTAAGACGGCTGATTGGGAGATTTACTACACTGCAGAATGTCCACAGTGCCAGATTATCAACTTCAACAAAAAGCCTGTTGATAGCGTATCTTGTGTTGCCTGTGGTACGACTATTGATAGCGGATGGAAAAAGAACATCGAACCCCGGAAAGGATTTGTCGTAGGCAACGATCCAAATGACATTGTCCCTGCTGGAAGTCGTAAGCCGCGAAAATACCACCGTGGTGACATAATCTACTTGGGAGATACGGAACGCCACGAACTTGGTCTAAGCGCCTTCCATTTTGGCGAGCATCAGGTCGTTCTTCAGTCCACCTCGAACGACTCCTTGATGATAAGTTGCGACACGGAGTTTAATGTTTGCAATTATTGTGGCTACGCAAAGAGCCGTAAGGAATCAAAGAATTATAACTTTGTCGTTGAAGAGAAGCACAAAACTTCATACGGGCGGGAATGTTCAAACACAAAACTGTATCCATACAAACTATCGCATATTTTCAAGACTGACGTCGTCCAGTTAATGTTCTCCGACAACGCCGATTTCGGCACAATGCTCTCCGTGATGTATGCCCTGCTAAGGGCAATATCGCAGGTGCTTGACATAGAAAGCACGGATATAAGCGGATGTCTTTATGCTGCCAGCGGCAATGTCCAATATTCAATAATCCTATATGATAGTGTTCCGGGGGGAGCAGGTCATATTCACCGTATTGCTGCCGAAGAGAGCGTGTTCCAGAGCGTTATCCAAAAGGCTTATGAAATTTGCTCTAAATGCGAATGTTCACCGTCATGCTATAAATGCCTACGCGATTATTACAATCAGGATTGGCACCGGGTGCTTAACAGAATCGAAGCGGCTGAATTTTTAAAGATGTATTTATTACAAACGAATCTTGTTTAAGGCTTTGGAATTTTTGCCCTTACCACCACGCTATACTCGATTTGCTGTAGATACGGCAACAACCGCTGCAAGATTCATTTGGGAAATGTATATAGAACTCAAGACTAAACAAACATAAAAATACGGGTAAAATAAAAATGCCCCTCGAAATGCCGCAGTCATCGGCTTCCGAGGGGTATTTTATGTCTATTGGGTTTTTGTCCATAAGGCGTGTCTACATCAGCAAAAATTCCGGCAAGTGACCATTCCTTGTTTGAATTGATTTTATCAGTGTAGTATGCAATCTGTACTTGGTAGCTGTTCTGCTGTTCTTCCTGTTCTGTTGAAACGCGGCAATAAGCTGCAACACGAAGCTGATGAT
>QKJV01000324.1 GCA_003249165.1 Desulfobulbaceae bacterium
GACTACCTGTTGCGGAACCGCTTGTTGCTGTTACAATCATTGAATTGCTGTGTGTTGTGGTCTCTGACGTCTCAAGGTTGCTGCCAAGGATTTTTACATTGACAATCTGATCGCCATTTAAGTCGCCGATGAAAAAAAGAGGGGGATTGCCGTTGTTATTTATGATGCGGCCTAAAACCTTGTCGTTATGCCAGTTCACCTCCACCCGGAAGACCTCGTCGATAATGGCAGATATGTTATCCACGTCGGTTGATGTCCCCGAGATTGTTACGAGATAGCTGGAAATGCCGTCTGTGGGGATTGGTGCGGCGGGCGGCGGCATATCACCGTTGGATGGTTGAGCCAAAACCAGACCTTCAAAAAAAGCCTTGCGTTCAGTTGGTTGGGGTACTTCTATCCCAACCAGAGACCCGCTTGTCATGTCGATTTGATCAAGATCGGATTGGAAAACTATTTCGTTAACTGCATCTGGCCATGTTATCTGCTGGTCTCTGCGGTTAGTGGTTTGTTCGTCCGGTGAATGAAAATACAGTATCGCTTTGCTTTGCTGATCCGCTGTAAGATCATCTCTGAATTCGACCATATCCTGTTCGCTGAGTTGGCGGGGAGTTTCAGGGGCACGAAACTTCGTGACTTTTGTCCCGTAACCTGGCCGGGTTATGACAACCGTTCCGTAAGCATTTGTCACCACAATGCCCTTGCCGCCCTGGAAAACAACAAGCAGTTTCGAGGGAGTAACAGTTCCTGCATACATGGAGCCTCTAATGCCGATGGTTGCTGCGGGGGTTTCGGTAATGAAGTTCTCTGGAGAGACTCTGGTAATGGAACCACCCATAACCCGGAAAATGCCTTCTTTCACTTTTGTTTTCAATGTTCCCTGATTTTTGTTCGCCTCCCATTGGTATTCCGAGATTTTCATTTCGCTGTTCCGGCCAAGGCTGTAAATGGTGTTGTCGGTAAAGAGAATCTGAACACGGCCGGTTTTGCCTGTTTTAATCGTATCTCCAGCTTTGATTGGAGATTTTACCGCGAGAGTTCTTGTTTCACCTGTCGCGGCGATTGCCTGTACGCTTCCCCTGAGCGCAATCACTGTTGCTGCTGCCATTGTTTCATCTTTAGCCTGGGATGTTGCAGGACAGAGAAAAGGCAGTAAAAGAAGTATAAAGAAGATAGAAAGATTGAGAAAATTGCAGAAAGTTTTTTCCATGGCCAACGTTCCCTTTTCCAGAAGAGCAGTCATCAGAAACCGAGAGTCAATGCGAGGGAAATAACGGTTTTTCGGTAAGTATAAAGGTCAATGGTTGAGTCGGAATTCAAATGAGAATACACGGCTTCGGCTGAAAGATTCCGCTGGGCAACTCGAGATTGCCAGAGCAAACGAGAAAGCCCTGCCCTGAATTCATCAACAGTATCGGAGCGGGTGATGAGAAAAAATGAATCCGGCCCCTTGTAATCAGTCTTTTGCAGGCCGTAGGAGGCAAACCCCGTCATTTTTTCGGATAGTTGACGTTCATAGCGGATATGCCAGCCGACGCGGTCGTATCCATAAAATTTCGCATCAGCATTCTCCGTTTCCCGAAAAAAATCAGCCAGAATACGGTTGCACCCAACAATCAGAACCGGATCGAAATAGAGCTTGGAATTCATCGCATCTCTTAGAGATGCATCGTAGTTGGCCTTTTCCTCGAACCTGGCACCTAAGTTGAGATAAATTGGTCCTGCCGGTACGGTCACTGCCGTAGCAAAGCCGAAAGCGTCGAGGTAGCGCTCATGCTCTACGGCTATGTGTTTCATCGTCATATTGTTGATCCACATGAATTGGCTCGTTTTCCAGGCTGGTCCGCTGTTGAGACCGAAATAATTAACATCAAGGTCCTGCCTGCTTTCATACAGCGCGTTATAGTTTGTGAAGGTGGTTTTCCAGGAGAACCGTTCATCTTCAAAAAGATATGCGTGGTTGAGAATTGCTGTGGTTTCAAAAATTTGGTCACTCTTTGGCCTGGCTGTAGGACCCGTGAGTTCTATACCTAGAATTGTGTCGTATACCGGGGATTGGTAGACATTGTCATCCCAGTTGATACCCGCCCTCAGTGTACCGGTAAACAAATGCCGTTTTTCTTTTTCCTCAATTGCTGCAAGGTATTTTTCAATGTTTTTCCAGACAGGTTCTGGAGGATTGGTTGCCAATACTTCGCGAAAATATTGTTTGGCAATTTCCCTTGTCCCAAGGCGAAGATGGCAGCGGGCGACTTCAAGTTTAATCCTTGCCGCATCGGGATTGAAGATCAGCACCCGATCGTAAGCCATAAGTGCGGTTTCGTAATCCCCCGTTTCAAATGCGGATCTGCCCAGATAAAAATTAATGTCAGGATTTGCGGGATCGTCCAGGAATGCCTTTTCAAGAAATTTCCGTGCTTCTAAATAAGCACCTTTGGTAAAGAGTGTTTTTCCTTGTTCAAAGTCTGCTGGTGAGGCGATGGCAGGGGCGACATGGAAGCAAAGGCGCAAAAAAAAAGCAATAAGGAAAAAAAGAGGGGATAGACGAAGGATTTGTTTTTGCTTGACAATTTCATTATTCATTTTGTTGTTATAGAGGTCCTTCTGTCTGTGCCCTCAGCAAAACAATTAAGAACAAGATGAAAATTTTAGTGGTTGTGAAAAATATCAGAATATTGTGTATTATACAGGCTAGCAGATGAGAAAAGAAAAAAAAATGAAAGAAAGCCTCTGCGCTCCAGGCATGATTATGAGCAAGAGGGGCAAAATAAAGATACGGAAAATCAATCTTGACAAATTTGTTCATTGTGGTAAGTATGACTGTTTCCGTGACTTAGATATAACTCCTGTCTGTCCGTTGCCGCGTAGCTGGCGATTTTTCGCAGGAGATACAGACCATTTTTCGTTTTGGGTTGGAGGAAGAAATGTACGCTATTATACGTACCGGTGGAAAACAGTATCAGGTAGCGGCAGGTGCGCGCCTTCGCGTAGAGAAACTTGCCGGTGAAGTTGGCGATACAGTGGAGTTGAGTGATGTTTTGCTGGTTGCCGAAGGCGATAACGTGAAGATCGGACAGCCTTCTGTTGCAGGGGCCAAGGTTACGGCCCGTATTCTTGAACAGGGTAAAGGGAAAAAAGTTTTGATTTTCAAGAAAAAACGCCGTAAAGGCTATCAGTTGAAAAAAGGCCATCGTCAGCTTTATACCGCTCTGGAAATTAAGGATATTTCATTATAATGACCCCACGGACCAATGGCAGCTAACGCTGCCTGGTTTGTTGTTTTTTTATTGAAGAGGTAATACTGTGGCACACAAGAAAGCAGGTGGTAGTTCAAAAAACGGTAGAGACAGTAATGCCCAGCGTCGTGGCGTGAAAAGATTTGGCGGCCAGGTTGTCCGGGCCGGCAACATTCTCGTCCGTCAGCTCGGAACTAAAATACATCCTGGTTCAAACGTCGGCTTGGGAAGGGATTATACCCTTTTTGCTTTGATTGACGGGGTTGTCGCTTACGAAAATTTCGGGAAAGACCGCAAACGAGTCAGCGTTTATCCTGTAGAAGCCGTTTAATTTTTTAAATTTCCCCGTCATGATGGCGTTTTGCTATGGCATTCGTTGATGAAGCCAAATTTTTTGTCAAGGCCGGTGACGGAGGAAACGGCTGCATCAGTTTCCGCAGAGAAAAATTCGTACCTAAAGGAGGGCCTGACGGAGGAGACGGTGGCCGCGGTGGTTCCGTCATCATGGTTGCCTCCGGACGCCTGAACTCTCTGATTGATTTTCGATTCCGTTCCCATTTTATTGCTGAAAATGGTACCGGCGGGAAAGGGAAAAAACAGCACGGCAGAAAAGGGAGTGACCTTTTTGTCTATGTGCCGGTGGGATCAATAATTAAGGATGCGGAAACCGATGAGGTAATCACCGACCTTGCCCACGAAGGTGACCAGATCGTCGTGGCAAAGGGCGGCAGGGGAGGTGGCGGTAATGTTCATTATGCCACATCAACCAACCGTGCACCACGAAGAGCCGGCAAGGGAGAACCTGGCGAAGAACGCTGGTTGCGTATTGAGCTGAAACTCTTGGCCGATGTAGGATTGATCGGCCTTCCCAATGCAGGGAAATCCACCCTGCTTTCCAGATTATCTGCTGCTAATCCAAAGGTGGCAGCCTACCCTTTTACTACCCTGGAACCCCAGCTTGGCGTTTTGCAGTTTGAAGACGGGATGCAGTGTATCATCGCCGACATCCCGGGACTCATTGAAGGTGCTCATGAGGGAGCCGGGCTGGGACATAAGTTTCTGAGGCATATCGAAAGAACCCGAATCCTCGTGCATGTGATTGATGGTGCAGACCCTGATTGCGATCCAGTTGAGCAGTACAGATTGTTGGAGAAAGAACTCGAACTTTACAATGAACAGCTTGTCGGACGAGAAAGGATTGTATTGCTCAACAAGACAGACCTGCTTGACGAAGGAGAACAGCTAGAGGATCTCACGAGCAGATTCCAGAATGAAGGCATTGTAGTAGTTCCTGTTTCCGCCGCAACTGGAAAAGGACTCGGGGTGTTGAAAGAAAAAATTGCTCAACTATTGCAGCGTGATGAGCTGCAAAGCGCTAGAGACGAAGATGACATTTCAAGTTCCGCTGGATAAAGGGATTGACCTGCGTAAAAGTTTTCTACATGCAGCAAAACGGGTCGTGGTCAAAGTAGGGAGCGCCGTTCTTACCACCGGAACAGGCTTGAATTTTAATGTGCTGGAGAATCTGGCAAAAGAACTGACCTTTCTTCATGAAACAGGCAGGGAAGTGATTTTGGTCAGTTCGGGTGCCGTCGCTTCCGGGCGAAAAAAGCTTGGGCTGGGTAGCCGGGTGCTCCGTATGCGGGAAAAACAGGCAGCAGCAGCGGTTGGGCAGTCAAGTCTCATGCGTTGTTATGAAGATCTGTTTGAACGGTTCAGCCAGAAGGTCGCCCAGGTTCTGCTGACTCATGATGATCTTTCCCACCGTGATCGCTATCTCAACGTTCGCAATACCATGTCCACTCTTTTTGAATGGGGTATACTGCCCATTGTCAATGAAAACGATACTGTATCAGTCAAGGAGCTCCGTTTTGGAGACAATGACACCCTTGGCGCCATGGTTACCAATCTTATCGATGCAGATGTTTTTATCTGTCTGACTGACGTAGACGGTCTGTATACCGGGAATCCCTGTACAAACCCTGAAGCTCTCCGCGTGCACACCATCGCCGAAGTGACGGACGAGGTGGAAAATATGGCCGGAAATATTTGTGGGTCTTCCTTGGGAACCGGCGGTATGCAAAGTAAGATTCGCGCAGCGAAAATGGTTGCAGCTCGGGGTGGTTGTTCTTTTATCGGACCGGGCCGGGAGCCCGAAGTGTTGCAAAGTCTTTTTGCTGGAGAGGCAGTTGGAACCTTTTTTTTGCCGAAGACGCATAAACTTGCAAGTAGGAAACACTGGATAGCCTACACGCTTCGTCCCAAGGGATTTCTTGTTCTGGACGAAGGTGCCTGCCGGGCTTTGCGTGAGAAGGGAAAAAGCTTGCTGCCATCCGGAATCCGGGAAGTCCGGGGTCATTTCGGAGTCGGTGACCCTATCCATTGTCTGGATGGAGAAGGGAGAGCTTTTGCGGCAGGACTGGTTAATTACGATTCCGGCGATATAGAAAAGATTCACGGAAGGCATACCTCTGAAATAGAGGATATCCTCGGATATAAAGATAGTGATGAAGTTGTCCATCGTGACAATCTTGTCATGCTTTAGTATGAGTGGGAGAATTTTTACGGTTCGATATTTGCGCCGCTAATAAAAAGCAGGGCGGCAATTTTTCGTTTTCGTAGGATTTTTTCCCGTCAGTCCGGCCTGCCGACATTTTCCATCATCAACTATACAAATATAAAATCGGGAGTCTGCAATGAGCACCATTGAAGAAACCATTAAAAAAATGGCCATTGACGCAAAAAAGGCTGCACGGAAAATGAGCAGTGACGCAAAAAAGGCTGCACGGAAAATGAGCAGTCTTTCCACCGAGAAAAAAAACAGTGCCCTGTTGCGTATGGCGGATGCGCTGCTGGAGCAAAAAGAATTCATCCGCAGTGAAAATGAAAAAGATCTCGCGGCAGGCCGAAAGAAGGGGTTGTCAAATGCCATGCTTGATCGCCTCAACCTTTCCGACAAGGTTATATCTTCGATGATTAATGGTCTCAGGGAAGTTGTCGCCCTGCCTGATCCGGTGGGTGAGGTGGCGGAAATGGTCAAGCGTCCCAACGGGATTATGGTGGGACGGATGCGGATTCCGCTCGGCGTAATCGGGATGATATACGAGTCCCGCCCCAACGTTACGGTTGATGCCGCCGCCCTGTGCCTGAAGGCAGGAAACAGCATTTTACTGCGGGGCGGCTCTGAGGCGATTTTTTCGAATCTGGCGCTGGCCAGAGTGCTGCAGGATTGTCTTGCCGCCGCGGATATAGATGCTGCTGCAATTCAGGTGATTCCCGTAACAGATCGTTCAGCGGTGACCTACATGCTTGGCCTGGAAGAACAGATTGACCTCATTATTCCGCGAGGCGGTGAAGGATTGATTCGTTTTGTGGCGGAAAATTCTCGAATTCCTGTACTGAAACACTATAAAGGTGTGTGCCATGTGTTTGTCGATGATACGGCAGATTATGATATGGCCGTTAACATTGTTATGAACAGCAAGGTACAGCGCCCTGGGGTGTGCAACGCCTTGGAGACATTGCTCGTCCATGAGAAGGTTGCTTCAGATTTTCTGCCGAAAATAGGTGCTGCTCTCGCAAGTGCCGGTGTTGAGATCAGAGGGTGTGAAAAAACTTGCGCGGTGCTGCCTGTTGCTCGCCAGGCAGTTGAGGCCGATTGGGGAATGGAGTTTCTTGATTTGATCCTTGCCGTGAAAGTAGTTCCGGATCTTGATGCTGCCCTGCAGCACATTGTCAGATATGGTTCTCAGCATACCGAGGCGATTGTCACCAACAGTTATGCCAATGGGCAGCGTTTTTTGCGGGAGGTGGATGCCTCGGCGGTTATGGTCAACGCTTCCACCCGCTTCAGCGACGGCGGACAGTTTGGTCTGGGAGCGGAGATCGGTATCAGCACCACAAAGTTGCATGCCTATGGACCCATGGGCTTGAAGGAGCTGACCACCAGAAAATTCATTGTTTATGGTGAGGGACAGGTCAGATCCTGATTTGCTCTCCTTATTTCATGAAACAGATAGGTTTGTTCGGCGGGACATTTGATCCCGTTCATTATGGGCATCTGGCGGTGGGAAAAGCGGCCATCGCCAGATTTGCCTTTGATATACTCTATTTTATTCCGGCAGCCGTACCTCCCCATAAAACGGAACGGCTTATCACACCTTTTTCGCATCGGGTTGCAATGCTGCGGCTTGCGCTTAAAGACGAGCCGCGCTTTGTTGTCTCGGAAATCGAAGGTCAGCGTAATGGACCGTCGTATACCATCGATACTTTATCACAGTTCCGGCAAGAACTAGGGCCCGGGGCGGATTTCTTTTTTATTATCGGCCTTGATGCTTTTGGGGATATAACAACCTGGAATCGTTACCGAAAGCTCTTGGCCGCAACATCATTTGTGGTGATAGATCGTCCGACACATCATAGACGTACCGTTGCTCAAGTTGTTGCTGAAGATCTCCCTGACTATCGTGAGGCAGGAACGGGAGTCTGGCGTAATACTGCGGGGATGCATATTTATGCTCTGGAGATGAACCCTGTTGCCGTTTCTTCGTCGCTTGTTCGAGAACGTTTGCGCCGGCGAATGGACGTACAAGGGATGGTCCCTCAGGTTGTAGTGGAATATCTGCGGAGTAATGGTTTGCCCCTAGGGGAGGAGGTAAAAGGATAAGTTTGTCAGGTGGCGTTTGGGCTGTCAGGCTCTTCGTCGACAAGACAGCTGCTGTCAACAAATGCATACGCGCTGTGTTTGTGAATAGACTCGAAACTTTCCACCCCGACGGAAAACCAGTAAATATCTGGTCTGCTTTGCACCAGTTGCGCTACGCGACGGGCAACATCCTCGACGAACATAGGGTTTTTATACGCCTTTTCCGTAACGAATTTTTCATCAGGCCGCTTGAGGATAGAATATACATCGCAGGAAACGGCCGACTCTACCAATTCAATCATGTCTTCAGCCCAGATGAAATTTTTAGTTCTGATGTTGAGATTGATTTCCGCCCGCTGATTGTGGGCACCAAAACAGCTGATTTCCTTTGAGCAAGGACAGAGAGTCGTGCTCGGTACCCAGATTGAAAGCATAAAGTTTTTTTTGGGACCGATACCTCCAGTGAAACGGCAGGTGTACTCCATCAAGCTGGGTGTATGGGTAACAGGAGCTTTTTTTTCGAGGAAATAGGGGAAAGTCATCTCTAAATGGGCAGAATCGGCCTGCAGCTTGTCTTTCACTTCCTGCAACAGTTTCGAGAAGATGGAAACACTCATTTCTTCCTGGTAGCGGTTAAGAACCGCCAAGAAAGTTGAAACGCAGGTTCCCCTGAAATCGCGCGGCATGCTGACCTGAAGCTGGATGCTGGCAACAGTGTCTTGCAGTTTCCCGGATTTTTCCCTCACCTTGACGGGATAGCGGATATTCTTGATTCCAACAGTTTTTAGTCTCATTCTGGAATTCTTTTACCTTGTTTTGACTACGGAGCCAATAGGTTTTTGACCTTTGCAAGGTATGGCAATCTTGATGAGAAAGGAGGAAGGAGAGATGTTGAAGTTCTTTGCACGCAGCAGAAAATGTGGTAATTTTATACATTGTTTTCCATGCATTGCCAAGCTGGCAGGTGGATGATGACTGAAGAAAAAGTTCGCATAGACAAATGGCTGTGGGCTGCCCGTTTTTATAAAACAAGAACTCTTGCTGCTACAGCGGTAACGGGTGGCCATGTGCATGTGAATGGTATCAGGGTCAAGGCTGCGCGATCCGTATCTGTTGGCGATGAATTGCGTATAGTCAGAGATGGAACGGAATTTATTGTCATCGTCCAGGCCTTGTCGGATAAGCGAGGACCTGCAGTAATAGCTAGAACCCTTTACGAAGAAACTGAAGCAAGTAAGACCGCCAGGGAAAATCAGGTTAGCGAACGGCGGCTGCTAGATCTCGGGCGGTTTTTCCCACCCCCCAAAAGGCCAGGAAAAAGAGACAGGCGTCTCATCCGCAGATTTACAAAAAAAGCCTGAAAGAGGTTTAAAAGAATACCATAAGAATAGAGACAGCTACTTGTAAACGGGCTTGGTTGATGATCGAACAAGCGGGTCTGTGTTTTATGATGTGGCTTCACTAATCAAATTTGACGGAGAATAGCATGAAAAGAGCTGAAAGGGCGATTATCAGTCTTACGGATAAGTCTGGAATTGAAGGATTTGCCAGAGAACTTGAAGGCCTCGGCATCGAGATCCTTTCTACAGGCGGCACGGCAAAAAAAATGCGTGATAACGGCATTAAAGTTAAAGATGTCTCTGAATTTACCGGATTCCCCGAGATGTTGGACGGACGGGTAAAAACCCTTCACCCTAAAGTCCATGGAGGCATCCTTGCTCAGAAAAACAACCCTGATCATCTGCGGCAGATGGCTGAGCACGGCCTGCAGTCCATTGATATTGTGGCGGTTAATCTGTATGCCTTTGATAAGGCAACCGCAGACCCGAATTGTAGTCTTGCAAATGCGATTGAAAATATTGATATTGGTGGTCCCACCATGCTAAGGGCAGCCGCCAAGAATTTTCAGGACGTGACTGTTATTGTAGACCCAGCAGATTATCCTGTTGTCATTGCTGAGATTAAAGAGCACGGCAATACAACGCTGAAGACCCGCTTCCGGCTGTGCGCCAAAGTATTTGCTCTGACCAGCAAATACGATACGGCGATTTCGGCTTGGCTTGACAAAGTTGATGTCGATAAAAACCCCTACTTCTCCTGAGGAGAGATCCCCATGAAAATGGCAGTTCTTTTATCCGGCAGCGGGAGGACACTGGATAACTTCCATGCCCGCATTGCGGATGGCACCATGCAGGGGACCATCGTTCTGGTCGTTTCTAACGTAAAAGATGCCCTTGGGTTGGAAAAGGCCCGTAATTACGGTTATCCTGCCTTTCATGCCGCCGACAACGCTGCAATCAATGAATTAATAATTAAATATAAGGTGGAACTGGTTTTGCTCGCTGGCTTTCTGAAGCTCTATGAACCTCCCGACCATCTGAAGCATAATGTCCTCAACATTCATCCTTCACTCATTCCCTCTTTTTGTGGTGCCGGTTTTTATGGCATGCGGGTGCATCGTGCCGTACATCAGCGTAAGGTGAAAGTGAGCGGCTGCACTGTTCACTTCGCAAATGAGGTCTATGATGACGGTGTGTGCAGCTTGGCGAAAACGATACGCCGGATGATATTGCCCATAAGGTTTTTGAGATGGAATGCGAGGCATATCCCGAGGCGATCAATTTGGTGCATGAAAGAGGTGTTGATGCCTTCTGGAAGTGAAACCGCCTGAATAAGGAGAAGCAGAGGTGGCAAAAAAATTTTCAACGATCATGGTCGAGGCCGATATCGAGCGTTCATTGACAAGGATGGCACTGCAGATCATGGAGGACAATCGCGGGATCAAAAAGCTTGCCCTGATCGGTATCCACACCGGTGGGGTATTTCTAGCGGATCGTCTCCACAGAATCATCAAGGAGCATGAGGGGGTTGACGTTCCGGTCGGCTATCTTGATATTACACTTTACCGGGATGACTGGAGTATCGTCAGTCAGAATCCAATTGTCAAGAAAACCGCCATTCCTTTCTCTGTAGAGGAATATACCCTGATTCTTGTCGACGATGTGTTGTATACAGGGCGAACGATTCGTGCCGCACTTGACGCGATTATGGATCTGGGGAGACCGCGGGCCATTCAACTTGCCGTCCTCATTAATCGGCAGTGCGGCAGGGAATTGCCCATTCAGCCGAATTACTCGGGTCTCGACGTTCATGAGAATTTTACTGATCATGTTCACGTCATTCTCCACGAAAAGGGGGAGCTGGATGAGGTTGTTCTGGAATCTGATTGATGAACGGATGCCATGGAAAAAATAAATACGGATTACAAATGCCTAATCGAAGTTAAAAAACGTATTGACCAGAAAAAAGCTGATTACGAACGATATAACTTCAGCCCGGTTCAAAACGATATCCTCAAGACATTTTTCGACCTGGCGCAGGAGTACACTTCTCTGGAGGAATTTTATCTGATCAGTGTTGTGGTGCTTCAGGAGTATATGGGAGTAGCAGCAAAGCTCTATCTGGTTAATGATGCAACCCATGAGCTTGAATTTGTCTGCGGCAGTGCTGAGGGATTGCAGATAGCAAATGCCAAGGCTCCCGCGCACATCAGGCTCAACGAAGAAATGTATGCCGCCGATGGCGTTTTTGTTGTTCCCATCTTTACCAGGATGCTGCCTTCGGATATCCAACCATCTCAAGATAATGCCACACTGCAGGGGATGCTTGAAGTTGAAGCTCCTCAGAAACTGACCGAGCAGGAAAAATTTTTTCTTGGAAAATTCGCCAACCGTATTGCCTTCAACCTTTATAATCGCCGTATTTTTGTCCAGAATATCAAACATCTGAAGTTTATAAATACTCTGGTGATGGATATTGAACATAATGTCATTATCCCAAACATGTATTTCAAACATCTTTTCAATCGAATTCGTTTTAAAATTCGTGACGTGGCAGCACTTGAAAAGAAAATGAATGACATGCAGAATACCATGCACTCAAATTGCAATTCCTGTGATGGCATGATCAGGCAGGTGTCTGAGCTGCACCAGGATTTGGTGGATTATCACCAGGAGATGCTTCGACATCACAACAATTGCAGCCTTTTTCTGGAAAGTCTTTTCCGGCGGGATCACTTTGAAAAGGGATACCTTGTTCTTCGTTCCAGGAAATGTTTTGTGGAAAAGGAAATTATCTTTCCACAACTTGAACATTTCGCCCGAAGGTTTGAAGCTCAGGGAATCACCATCGAAAAACCGGCCGATATGGCAGAACCGATTCCATTGCGGGTCGATATTGGGTTGTTATCTCAGGTATATGCCAATTATTTTTCCAATGCGGTGAAATATACTGAAGAAATCATCAACCATGCCGGCTTGCCTCGCAAAGCGGTCGCATATGGCCGAAAGCTGTTGCCGGATTATTTCGGCATCGGGAAGCCCGGCGTCAAGTTCAATGTTTTCAGTACGGGACCTCACCTTGACCAAGAGGAGTCTGATGCAGTGTTTACAGAAGGATTCAGAGGGAAAAACAGTATGCGGCAAAATGGAACAGGGCATGGGCTGGCTTTCGTCAGGCAGGTAGTGGAGATGCATGGTGGCGAGGCCGGATACGAAGCAACGGAAGAAGGGAACAATTTTTTCTTCATCCTGCCTGTTGATGAAAGATGACTGACGGTTTGCTCTACAAACCGGAGTTGCTCGCTCCTGCTGGGTCCTTGGATGTTTTTGTCACCGCTGTCGAAGAGGGCGCGGATGCTGTGTATATTGGTGCTCCTTCACTCAATGCTCGAGCTCTCGCTAAGAATTTTACCTTTGAAGAGCTTGCCTCTATGATTGACTTCGGCCACAAAAACAGGGTCAAGGTCTATCTTGCCATGAACAGCCTGGTCAGGGAAGAAGAGATCCCGCAGTTGATCGAGTTGCTCTCTCTCCTGGAGCAGCTTGCTCCTGATGCGTTGATTATTCAGGATTTGGGCCTTTATTGGCTGGTCAAAAAATATTTTCCTGGCTTTACCCTGCATGCAAGCACCTTGATGGGAGCACACAATTCCCTTGCTGTCAGGCAATTTGCAGATATGGGGTTTAAGCGGGTTGTTCTGGCGCGCGAAGTGACTCTGGCGGAGACCCGGCAGATTCATGAACAAGTTCCTGTTGAGCTGGAAATGTTCGTCCATGGCGCCCTCTGCTTCAGTTATTCGGGCTTATGTCTTTTTTCAAGTTACCTGGGTGGAAAAAGCGGCTTACGTGGCCGTTGCGTTCAGCCGTGCCGCCGCCGTTACAGTTGGTTGAATGACGATAAAAGCCAGCAGGCGGGGTATTTCTTTTCCATGAATGATCTGGAGGCTATTGAGTTGCTGCCACAGCTTGCGGATGCCGGAGTGGTTTCATTTAAAATTGAAGGACGTATGCGCAGTGCGAGTTATGTGGGATCGGTGGTGAAAGCCTATCGGATGATTATTGATGCCGGGGAAAATGTTGCGGATGTTCTGCCACAAGCACATAGCTTGCTCTATGATGCTATGGGACGCAGACCAACCTCCGGCTACTTCAGCTCTTCACAACCAGTTGATGTCATAACTCCATTTCAAACCGGCAATATCGGCCATTGCCTCGGTCAGGTTGCAGCTGCCAGAAAAGAATGGGTCTCAGTTTTGCTGCAAGAACCACTTGAGGTGGGTGATAGGGTGCGCCTGCACCAGCAGAAAAGCGGAGAGCGGACTTCTTTTACTGTCAAGGAAATCCGGGATGGACATACAAAACTTGATCGGGGAGAAAAAGGTATGTCGATCAGGCTCAATATTTCCGGTGCCCAGGCAGAGATAGGTGACCTTCTTTATAAAGTGGATGTAAAGAGTCGCCGACGAATGGAATCTCGTAAATCGAAATTAACACCGCCTGGCCAATATAAAAAAATGGTTGAAAAGGCAATGAAACATGGGAAAGCTCTGGCTGTGCTCAAATCTCTTGGACAGAAAGCACCAACTGTTCAGTCAAAGACAGTGCGGGATGGGAAAATATCTTCACCACGAATGAAGCCCCTTCCTCTTTGGGTAAAGGGCAGCGATCTCCGTGTGCTGAATCAATCTGTTGTAGAGAAACCCCAGTGTTTTCTTGTGACCCTTGATCGGGAATCTTTTCAGCAGATTCAGCATCGGAAGAAATTCCATCAGAATATAATGAAAACAGTTATCTGGGTCATCCCGCCAGTAATTGTGGAAGATGATGTGGTTTTTTACCGACAAGCGGTGATTGCACTCCTGCGTAAGGGCTTCCGTAAATGGATGATCGGCCACATCGGCCAGTTACAGCTCTTTGTCACGGAGCTGGAAAAGAGTGTCCCGCGTGGAAAGAATTCATCGGCTGCACGACCGGAATTGTCAAGTGACTATACCCTGAATGTGCTTAACTCTCTGGCATTAAAGGCGTTAGCTGAGCAAGGAATTCATACGGCGCTGCTTGCACCGGAAGCTGATCGGTCAGCGATAAAAAAGCTGTGTGCCCACAAGAAAAGGAGCCAAGCAGGAGTTGTTGTTTTTGGCCGCATCCCGCTTTTTACTGCCAGGCTGAAGCCTGATTTTTTTCAATTTAATAAAATTTTTACAAGCCCCCGAGGAGAGCGTTTTGAGCTTGTTCGCAGATGGGGACAGACGCTTGCTCTGGCGGATAAGCCCTTTTCTCTTGCTTCACAGCTCATCGAAATACAAAGTGCCGGCATTGACTTCGCCCTGGTTGATTTTTCATTTTTATCTTTGAATAAAAAGGATAGTGCTGCCCTGCGGAAAAGTATTTTTGGGAAAGGGGGAGAGCGTTTCGAGACATTTAATTATTTCAGGAAGCTGCAATAGCTTGGAGAAAACAGTTGATTCTTTTCTTACCAGGGAACTGAGCCGATTATCGCAGGCAGGACAATGTGCGCTGGGAAAATGAGTTGTTTGCCGTGGTTGGAAATATTATTTATGGCATTCTTGATACATTGCATTCCATCGGCAAATTCTTGTTCACCAAGCAGCGAAAGTTGCGAGGCCCCGTTTTTTTGCAGTACCGGATCATGCAAGACGTCAGCACCGACGAAATCGTGTTGCAGTTTAGCTTCAGTGATACATTGACAATCAATAAAACCTGTATGCTGCATGTACTGCCTGAGATTTGAAGACGAGGGATACCTCTGCAGGTCTGCTGGTTTAGTTGACGGGAAAAAATCATATACATACCAGTTATCTCGTCCCAGGTGGGGGTCCATGCCGATTATGATCAGTAAACCACCGGGTCTCAGAAGATTGAACGCATTTTGGATAAAATTTTCTGGACTTCGAAAATGATGAATAGCATGTATACAGTATATGAGATCAAAAAAGGAAGACTTGAAAGGGAGTTCGGCGGCATCACCACGGCAGAGATGAAAGTGGGGGGATTTAGTCTTTGCCTTGGCGAGCATTCCGAATGAATAGTCAAGTCCGTAAAGGGCAATTCTTTTATTTGCAAGCATGTTGAGCCAGTGACCGGTTCCGCACCCAACCTCAAGAATTCTGGCTGCTTGTACTCGATCTATGGCTGTCCTGAGAATTTCCGTTACACCCAGCGGGCCGACATTATACCGGCTGTCATAAAATTTTGCTATCTCATCGTACGCTACAGGCGCCAACTGTTCCGGCAATGAATTTCCCTCCATTCTGATAGGCTTTCAATCACTTTTTTTCTTGTTCAGATGCCAAGCCGAACGCTACCCGCGGCATTTCTTTTTCTGCCGTTACTTCGAGCGCCAGGTAGTTTTGTCTGATGAAACCGAATTTTGCGGCAATAATGCTGGCAGGAAAGGATTCAGTCAGCGTGTTGAGTCTGCTGACATAACTGTTGTACCGGTCTCGTGTTTGGCGAATTTCCTGTTCAATTTCATCGAGGGTATTTTGGAGATCAAGAAAATTACCACTTGACTTAAGCTCAGGGTAAGCTTCTGCTAGGGCAAGCAAACCGCCGAGAGATCGGGAAATCTCATTTTCCTGGACCAGACGCTGTTGATTATCCGTTTTCTCCGAAATTTTATTTTTCTCCTGAAAAATTCTGGCCTCATGGTTGATGTAGCCTTCGGTTATACGGATCAGGTTAGGAATAAGGTTGGCTCGTCTTTTGAGCGCTACATCGATCGCACTCCATGATTCCTCGATCTTGTTACGCAATCGGACGAATTTGTTGTATGTGTTGATAGTCCACGCACACAATATAAAAATAAAAAAACCTATAGGTATTAAAACCTCTGGTGGCATTCAGTCTAATCTCCCGGTTGATGATTTCCTTTGCGGTTATAGTTAGTTATAGATGTATGTATTTCCAGAGGAGAAAAATTCCATGCTGATCACCTGAATTTTTATTCCTAGCATAAGCCCTTATGCATGGCAAGGGGATTGTCAGCATGTTTTTATTTGTGTCATTTTCTTGGCTGCTAACTGAGAAAAATAAAGGAAAAAATATTGTAGCATGTAAAAAAAAATATACAAAATAACATGTCATCTACGTCGTGAGCCATGTTGATTTACTGGCGTGAATTCTGCTTAATAATTTTTTATCTTAATTTTTTACTGCTGATTTTCTCCTGCGATGTAAATGAAGGAGAAATAGTATCACTCTCGGATTGTTTGTGCTATCGTTAGTGAAGAATTAAAGACAATCTGCAATTCAGTAACTTTACCAATTGGGTGACCGGCATGAAAGTCCAATCCTCACCAATCAGAGAACTGATC
>QKJV01000041.1 GCA_003249165.1 Desulfobulbaceae bacterium
GGATTAAGATCATCCATATCCGCGTCTTCATCAATATCCGCAATTATTTCCAAAATGATATCTTTTATTTCGCCACGTGTCATGTTTACTCCATATTTCCTCAAATGGTATGCACTCAGCTACCATAACCTTTTGTCAGAACTTATACGATTCAACGATTGCCGCAGAAATCGCAGTACAATACATAAAAATAAGCGATGGTCAAAAATTTTCAGACCCAGGATTTTATCCCTCCATTATTTTTTTAACAATCACGACGGAATTTATGCCAACCATGCCGAATGAGTTATTCAAAATTGTGCTAATATTGTCAAGCTGTTTTGGTGAACCGGCGACGATATTAGGCAAGGCACAATCAACATCAATATTATCGAGATTGATCGTCGGATGAATCAATCCATCAGAGAATGCCGGCAGATTTCCAGCCAATTCAAGAACACCAGCCGCTCCCATGGCATGCCCGATTACACTTTTGGTATTATTAATAAATGTTTTCGGGCTACCGGTAAAAACTTCTTTTATTGCGCTGCATTCCTCGACATCACCCTGTCTGGTTCCAGTCGCATGAGTGTTGATGATATCGATATCTTCAGGTTCAAGCCCGGCTCGTTTCAAGGCGAGTCGCATACATTCAGCCTGGCGCGGTCCATAAGGAAGGACAAAATCCCGAGCATCAGAGTTCATCGCATATCCTGCTATTTCTCCGTATATTCTGGCTCCGCGTTCAAGAGCTCTGTCCAATCTTTCTAAAATATAAACGCAACCGCCTTCAGAAATGACAATACCATTTCTGTCTCGATCAAAGGGACGGGATGCTTTTTTAGGATCTTCATGTTCCGCTAAAGCTCCTTGGGCCTTGAAGCTCGCAAATATCCCAAATGAACCGGTACATTCTGAAATACCGCCACAGAGTGCCATATCAACTTCGCCCAGCCGAATCATCTGTACGCCCTGAATAAGAGCAGCGTTACCGGCAGCACAGGCTGCGCCAATGGAATAATGAGGGCCGGTGATACCGAGGTTCATAGTAATTTCGCCGGCCGGATTATTTAATACTGTTCGCGGATTATGATGATGGGTCCAATAGTCGACGTTGTAATCAAACTTGCTGATGTTATAAACTTCATTTTCGGTTTCGACGGTACCGTGCTCCGTGAGCCCAATGTAAACACCCGTATTTTCCCGGCGATATCGACTAAAGTCAACCTTGGCATCAAGCAAAGCTTCATTGGCACAATAAACACCAATACAACCTGCCCGGGTACCTCGCTTATTCTCTTTTTTCTTGCGATACCGTGTTTCGTCGAAGGTACAAACCCCCGCATGTACCTTGCCAACGTAACGCAAATCTATTGTTCGTATTTCACTAACCCCGCCAAGAAGCTTGGCACGGAAATCCGAAAGATTGCTTGCGTTCGGAGCAACAAGCCCAACACCGGTAATGACGATTCGTTGTTTTTCTGGTAAATTTTCCATTTCTATACATTTGATTCTAAAAATAAGAACTTTTAAATATAGCTGATTTTTTAGGCCATGTCGACCAAGAAAATAAAGGAAAAGTTAAATGCCGGACAAAATTGAGAATGAAATTGAAAAACTTTTGCAAAAAGGGAAAAACAAAGCGGAAATTTGGCAGGCCTTAAAAAATGAAAAAGAAAAAACAAAGCTTCTTTTTTATCTCAACAACAAATCATTGCCAAATCATAGAAAAAAATATCAGGTTGTTAACTTTTTTCTTGCAGCAATTTTGTTATTTTTTACAACAAAAAAACTTCTAACCTCTTTCTCATTCGGGTCTCTTGATATATTCTTTTTGCTCAGCCTTGTTGTCCCGGTTATCAACATCTACGTACTCCGTGAAATTTTGCGTTTTCATAGATCAGGTTATCAATTTCTTTTTGTTCTTTCGTTTCTTTCACTCCTTCAACCAGAAAATCACAATCTACAGGAAATCATTATCCTCTGCTTGATGATCGGAGTATCTGGATACCTTTATTGGCAGATGTTTCCCCGAAAAAAACAAATAAAATTTTAACGGGGCTGACCGCCGCTTATAACACGGAGAGGAACGGATTTGGCAATATCTCCGGTATTTTCACTTCCAGGCAATCCGTTATATTCCGGGACAACTTCCCTAAGGTGCTTGATGAGATCTGGCACATTACGGCCTAATGCGGCACTGTCAAGCCTGTTGAGGACATCCGTTAACCATTGCCAGTCATATTGACGAGCCCGGGCCAGATGCAATTTTGGATGAGTTGTACCTTGCAAATCCTCGCCCGGATGAAAAATTTCTTCAAAAAGCTTTTCCCCAGGCCGTAATCCTATATACTCGACGGCAATATCACGGTCAGGAACCAATCCGGACAGCCTGATCATCTGTTCAGCCAGATCTTTTATCAGAACAGGCTCCCCCATCTCGAGAACAAAGATTTCTCCTCCATGTCCCATAGCCCCTGCTTGCAGAATCAGACTCACCGCCTCTGGGATAGTCATGAAGTAACGCTTAATTTCACAGTGGGTGACGGTAACGGGTCCACCGCTTTTAATCTGTTTTTCAAAAAGAGGAACCACTGATCCTGCCGAACCAAGAACATTGCCAAAACGGGTGGTAATAAATTTTGTTTGGGAGCGAAACGCGAGATTCTGGCAGTAAATTTCTGCTATCCGTTTGGTCGTTCCCATGACATTTGCAGGGTTTACCGCCTTGTCGGTTGATACCAGAACGAAACGATCTACCTGATACCTATCTGCGGCATCAGCAATAACTTTTGTTCCAAAAACATTATTCCTAACCCCTTCCGCGGGATTAAGTTCAAGCATGGGAACGTGCTTATAGGCTGCGGCATGAAAAACCACATCCGGCGCAAATTTGCGAAATACCCAGTCAACCCGGGCATAATTTTTTATATCCCCAAGCACACTGATAATCCGCAAATCAGAAAACTTAGAATGCAGTTCATTATCGATGGCATAAAGATTAAATTCACCATGATCCAGAATAACCAAACAAGCCGGATGAAGACTGGCAACCTGGCGACACAACTCTGAACCGATAGAACCTCCACCACCGGTTATTAATACAACCTTATTATTCAGATACGCTTTAACAGCCTGCCGATCCAGGGTGACGCTCTCC
Organism: Desulfobulbaceae bacterium; assembly: GCA_003249165.1. Classification (GTDB taxonomy): domain Bacteria; phylum Desulfobacterota; class Desulfobulbia; order Desulfobulbales; family SURF-16; genus SURF-16. The sequence goes on from QKJV01000041.1 coordinate 3,140, forward strand.
CTGCCAAGAAGATCATCCAGGGATATATCACGAAGCTGAGTTGCCTGAACCTCAGTACCAGACAACTCACGAAGTGACGGAAGGGTTTTGCATTGTACCCCTATCCTGGAACATTGGAGGACAAGCCGTTTCACCGTTTCCTTTGTTGCAGAAGGGATCGCCAAAATAACCAGTTGCACATCAAGCGATTTGACGATATTGCCGATTTCCTCAAAACTACCGCAAACACGGATACCATGAATATCACGACCATGTTTTTCATGATCATCATCCACAATGGCTACCGGCACATACTCCTCTTTACTGATCAGCTCCCTCAGCAGGAGCTCACCGGCTTGTCCGGCTCCCACAATAATCGTCCGTATTCCTTCATTTTTATTGGGATGCATCCCCTGATCCTTAATCCATCTGTAACAAAGCCTGGGGCCAATCAAACCAATGACAAGCAGTAATGGGTTCAAAATGAGGACCGTACGGGGAACCCCTTCAAGACGAAAAAAAACAGCGCTGGAGAGAGAAGTGACAAGAGCGCCAAGCGATACCGACTTGATAATTCTAATCAAATCCTGCATTGAGGCGAATCGCCAGATGCCCCGGTACAAACCGAAAAACCAGAAAAAAAATGCATGAAGCGGAAAAGCTAAACAGGAATAGTAAAGAAATCCCTTAAAATAAAAATCAGGTATTTCGGAAAGGTTAAAGCGCAGAAAATACGCACCCCAGATTGCCACAGGAATCCAGAACAAATCATGGAGAAAGGCCACCCAACGGTTAAATAATATCCGACGCAAATATTTCTGCCGCAAAACATCTCTCTTTTACGAAATTTTCATACAAATTCGAGAAGCTATAATTTTTTCCCAGCTCCGAGCTTCAATGCGATCACCACCAGGGGGGCCATGGAAACACAGGTCAAATAAATTCTTGACTCGGGTCGCATGGAAACAAACAAAGCCAAGGGAAATAGCCAAAAAATATTGATTCCGACACAACATAACGCAACGAAAGAATGCCCCCTTGCCCTTGCGGCAATCGGAGACATACCTTTTAAACCATTTCTTTTCTGCAACTTTATAGATAAATGTTGATAGGCATGACTACGATGAGCTTCATAAAAGCGTTCACCGCGCGCTATTCTCGAAAGCAATGTAACAGTTGAATCAACAAGAAATACAGCAAGCAAGATTACCCAGCACCACAAAGACAGGATGCCTTCAGACGCCATATATAATGCAAAAACACCCAATACAAAACCGAGGAAACCGCTGCCGACATCACCCATGAATATCTTTGCGGGTGGCCAGTTCCAGATTAAGAATCCGAGACAGGCTGCGACCAGCGCAATTAATAAAAAAGACTCATGGAGTTTACCGTTCACCAATAAAATAAAAACGATACACAATAAAACTGAAATTGTTTCTGCCCCGGCAAAGCCATCAATTCCGTCCATAAAGTTATAGAGATTCAACAACCAGACCAAGGCAACTGCACCAAACAGATTACCTATCTTTGCAGCACCCACAACATCTCCTCCGAATTGCAAACCCTGCGAACCGCCAAACAGGGAAAACACCCAGAATGCAACGCTGAAATGTACCAGGAGCCGCCATTTAGCAGAAATATGCCGATGGTCATCCCAGTAACCGATGCCTGCAATCAGCAAACCGCCTACGAAAAGCGAGTTGAACGCAGAGTCCTTTACATAACCAGTATTATAATAATATAGCAGAGCACCTATAAAACAAAAAACAATTGCAATACCACCACCTCTGGGCGTAGGAACATCATGAGAACTCCGGGAATTCGGGATATCCATCAATTGGCGCGCTACAGAATAACGCCGCGCTAATCCAGTCAATAAAAAAGAAAGACTGAATACTATTCCGGGAATAAACCAGTCAACCATATTGTTACGTTTTTCCTGCTGATAAGACCGTAAAAATTAGATTAAAATCCTAGTCATTGTTATGCTGAATTTCTCTTCATATACCATTTCACGGTCTTGGCCAATCCATTATCAACGGTCGATGGCGGTTGCCACCCCAGCAGACGTTTGGCCTTGGCAATATCGACCTGTAAGGACTGGCATAATCTTTCAATTTCCTCTGTTTTTCCAACTAATTTCGCCCCAAAATGCAACAGCTTTTTATTTACAGAAAATAAATATGGGCGTTTATTCATATGATAGGCTAAGCGTTTGATGAGGGCAGGCGTGGATAAATCTTCACCGTCTGAAACAAAAAAAGTTTCCCCAGCAGCTGCAGGATGTTCAATGCAGCATAGAATGAAATCAACAAGATTATCAAGAGACACAAGACTCCGCTTATTATCAATTCCACCAAGCGGCAAAGGAATACTCCTTTCGACAATTTGCAGCAATCTGAGGAAATTCGCTTTCACTCCGGGCCCATAAACAAGGGGTGGCCTGATAATCACCACTTCCATTTTCTTTTCTGCTGCGATATTCTGCAAAAACTGCTCGGCTTCCCATTTCGAAACAGCATACGGACTCTGCGGGGCAGGCTTGTTGGTTTCCGAAAAAGAATTATGATGTATTCCTCGCAGCGGCTCAGCACTTCCGGGCTCAAAGATTGTTTGTTCCCCATTTACTTTAACGGTGCTCAAATATATAAAACGACGGACCCCAGCCGTTGCAGCCTCATGCGCTAAATGCACAGTGCCGTAAGTATTTACTTCCCGAAAAGCAGTTAATGGGTCGTTTGTCTTATCGCGTATAATATGAACACGAGCAGCAAGATGAATTACCACATCAATATTTGTCAAAGGCACCTTCCAGTCAATACTTGGTCCGATGTCAGCAATGACAATCTGCCCACCTCCGGAAGAATTTTTTTGACGAACTACTTTCCTGACCTCATAGTTCTCAGACAGAAGACGGGCGCCGAGGTATCGCCCGACAAAACCGTTTGATCCTGTAAGTAGTATTTGTGTCATAGGAAAACTCAACAACCACCGCTTATTAAATTATGCCCATCGCTGTTAAAATCTCTTTATTGATGACATCTACATTAAAACGTTCTTCTGCAAGCCGACGTCCTTCTCTTCCCATTGTAATAATCAAGTCAGGATCCTCTATAAAACGCATCATCGCTCGTGCCAGTTCTTCC
>QKJV01000015.1 GCA_003249165.1 Desulfobulbaceae bacterium
GGAATCCGAATCCATATGCATTTTTTCCCGATATGCCCGGTAGGCAATACCATGCTTGGATTCTTCATAAATTTCCTTCTGGGGATGATCAGGGCCGAGATGACATTTCCCGCAGTTTTCCGGCTGACGTGCCTGCTCCTTGGAAAAGGAATGACGGGAATGGCAGGCATTACAGGCACCTTTTGATCCGTCCGGATTCAACCTGCCTATGCCTGAATTGGGCCAGGTTTTCATGTCCAGTTTATTGGGGGATTTCGGATCAATCAAAACCTTCCCTCCATGGCAGGCTTCACAGCCGACAATAGCGATCGGCTGGCCTCCCACCACATGGGCCAGATAAGCATCCTGCGATTCAAGAATCTCTCCGGCGGTTGCATGATAAGATTTGATGGTCTGCTCGGTCTCCTTGGCGTGGCATTCACCGCAATCCTTCGGTGTGACAAGGGTGGCGATCATTGAACCATAATGTTCATATGCATCTACGTCGTTTTTTCCCGCTTTGTGGCAGTCTAGACAACCTACATCTGATTTTGCATGAGCAGAATCCTTCCATTGGTTATAAAGACCGGGATTTTTTTTCTCGTGGCAGGATTCGCAGGTTTCAGCGGCAAGCGCCTGACTTCCGGCTGTCACCAATAACGCTGATGTCACAACGGCCCCCATTATCTGTAATCTCTTCATGCTCGCTCTCCTGTAAATTAAATAATAAAATAAGGTACTGGCGAAAACAACGTTTTCCCGTCACGCTTGAATCCTCCCGCGTCCGGAAATGAACGGAGATCAAAAACTAATTACTGAATGGATTTCCTGACATAATACAACAACTCTTCAACAAAACTCAACCGCCGCAACCGAATCGGATGATTAAAAAATTTATGTAATATCTCTGAAAAAATTCAAACAAAGAATAAACCCGACAGGAATTTTTTCAAGATATAAAAAATCAGTATTACTGGCCAGACTGCGATTCAACATCAACTATTACGGTGAGAGCATGTTCTCCACCACCGAGAACGACACCCTTTACCGGAATGACATCACTGTAGTCACGCCCCCAAGCGAGAGTTATATGTTTTTCAGAAACGATCAGATTGTTGGTCGGATCAAGATCAATCCAACCTGTTCCGGGCACAAAGAGAGAAAGCCATGCATGTGAAGCGTCTGCACCGACAAGCTTGGTCTTTCCCGGCGGAGGGATGGTCTCAAGATAACCACTCACATAACGAGCCGCTAACCCGAGGGAACGCAGGCACCCGATCATAATATGGGAGAAATCCTGGCAAACCCCTTTGCGCAACCGAAAAGCCTCCTCCATAGGGGTTTCAACATTTGTTGCATTTTTCTCATAGGTGAAGTCATTGAAAATCCTACTGTTAAGGTCCAACGCTCCGGCAAGGACAGGAGTTGCCGGAGAAAATGACTTGCGCGCATATTCCTGAATGGCCGGGGAGTAAGTCACCATGGGAGAATCAAAAGTAAAACAGCAGGCGTGCAGCTGTTCCTGGTCCTTGTGCAATCGCAGGGTATCCCTCACCTGCTCCCATGGAGGTGTAGCCTCTGGATCCGGAGCAGGAACGGGAAATGTATCAACAATACTTTCTGCTGCTATCATCATCTCTCTGTGGGGCTCCTGAACTACGAAACTGGTCAAGGCGTTGCCGAAATAATCAAAACGGGCCTCCAGATTATCAGGAGATGGTCTTACAAAAACACCCGTTTGCGCTATAGACTGACCAGCTGTCACACGTGGGGTCAGGCACAGTTCATTAAGCGATAGGGCGGCATCTTCCGTATATTTATAAATAGTCTGGTGTTGCAGCCGGTATCTCATTTGCGCGCCTCCGGAAAAAGTGTATTAAAATGCTGCGTAGTAGGAATCCGGCTGAGATAATTCTGGGTGACCATCTGAGAAAAAAACTCAAGGTTCTTTTCCATTTCCTCCAGAAACCTGTTCAAGACATTACGTACCCCGACCGAACTCACAGATCGGAGCTTTTCCAGATCCGCCAGGCGGGCCGTTGTCAGCATTTCCAGGGTAAGGCGCTCCTCACTTGTACTGAAAGGCCGGGTGTATCCACGAGGCAGATGCTCAACGTGAGAGGACAATGTCATGAGCTGAAAGGCCAGGGAACGGGGGTTGCTCTCGTCAAGAAGAAGCAGATCGAGGGCAGGAGCAACCTGGATGGAAGTACGGTAGCGGGCGCGGTAGGTCATGGAACTGTCCAGCACTTCCAGGAGGCATTCAAGAATGCGCTCCTCCTCTTCAACCTGCTTGATCATACTTTTCTGGACCAACAAAACAATAAAGGCACCTCGTTCCAGACGCCTTCCCATGTCCATGAAACGCCAACCCTGACCACGTGTTGTACTTTCCATAAACAACCCACTGAAAGCGGAAAGCGAGGTTATTTGTTCACTAAGACACTGCTCCACATCGACCCAATCAACATTTTCCCTGGAGCGTAACGTTTTGCATGCCTGCTCGAGTCGGCTGAGGACAGACCAGGCATCCCATGACAGACGGTCTCTGACAGCTGCAGCAGTGCGGTGGACATGATAAATTAAATCTTTTATGGAGCCTTCGTCCTGTGCATTAATAATTGAGTTTCGGATAAAACGGGCAAAAGCACCGACATCCTCATCTGGAGAAAGTCCTCTTACATAGGGAAGGAGGAGATGCTGATGGGTAAGCATTTCGATTAAAATCTCAACCTCGCGATTCTGATGCATCTCCGTTTCATCATCAAGCCGCCAGACAACGCTTCTGAAGAGGCGCAAAGCACCTTCGAGCCTTTCGAGATAACGACCGAGCCAAAGGAGATTATCAGCCACTCTGCTCGGCAGATCGCTTCTTCGGTGGATATCCCCTATACGATGCAAATTCGGCAGCAGACTTACCGTCCCCACGGGTTCTTCGGATAATACCCAGATATCCTTGCTGCCGGCAGCAGTTCTGCTACCAGCAAACAGAGCATCCATATTTGTCGAAATACGACATAGCCCGGCTGGTAAAACAGTATACGATCCTTGAGATGCAGCAACAAACAGACGAAGAAAAGCATGTTTGGCAACTATCCCTGTTTTTGTCCAGGAAGGTGCTGTTGACGTAGTAAACGGTTGAAAGGCTGCAAAACGATAAGGGCGGGCATTCATTCTGGCCAGCAGGAGTTTCTTGGTTTCACGGTCAAATCCATACCCCGCAAAAACCGGCATAGTTTTTTGTCGGTGGAATGCAGGCATAATACAGAGTTCATCAATATGATTCCGCACATACTGCAGATTTGAATCCTCCCCGCACCACAACAGATCCAGCGAAGGCAGCGCCAATTCTTCATTGAAAAAATGCCGGCACAGTTTTGGTAGAAATGGAAAAAGTGCCGGGGTATCCACCATACATGTTCCAAGAGCGTTGGTTACAGCAATATTTCCGGACCGTACCGCATGATATAAACCAGGAACTCCCATGCGCCCACTTCCGTTAAAAACGAGAGGATCGCAATCAGCATCGGCAATACAGCGTAAAATTACATCAACAGGCTCAAGAGTCCGTAATGTTTTCAGAAAAAGACGTTTATCCCGTACTGTCAGATCACCACTTTCAACCAGCGTCAACGTAAGATAACGGGCCAGGAAGGCGTGCTCAAAATAGTTTTCACTAGCCGGACCAGCTGAGAGGATTGCAATACGGGGATCCTCCCGATGGCGGGGTGAGGATGCCACAAGTTCGTCACGCAGATTTTGGAAAAAAGACGCAACCCTCTGCACCTCATTCTTCCGGTAAACCCGCGGCAGCACCTGCGAAAGAACGATTCGGTTCTCCAAGGCGAACCCAAGCCCTTTCGGGTTGCGCCCATAATCGGCGAAAACCCGCCATGCCCCCTGATTATCCCTGTATATATCGAGTGCATAAAACGAGAGATATCTTCCCTTTGGGGGCGGGACACTATGACAAGGATAAAGAAAACCGTGATTGCCATAGACCAGCTCGGCTGGCAGGATTCCCTGCTTCAGCAGAGACTGGGCACCATACACGTCGTCAAGGATAGCGTCCATGAGACGAGCCCGCTGAACACATCCCTTCTCTATCCGGCTCCACTCCTGCGAGGAGATGACAAAAGGCAGCAGGTCGAGTTCCCAAGGACGTTCCTGTTCGCCTGAATCCCCGAAAAGATTGTAAGTCACGCCGTCATCTTCGATTTTCTGCTGAGCCTGGTTGAGACGACGGTTCAACTCATCCTTGCCGAGCTGCTCAACCGTGTCTATAAGCGGTTGCCAATGTTCCCGGGCAATACCGTCGGTGGAAAAAGCCTCACAATAAGTTGATTGCGGCGCCTTATACCCGGAAAACAACGGTCGATTTTCAACAGATGCTGCATTGAGTCCCATGAAATGATCCTGTAGAGTATGCTTACCGACGCAAATCAAGAGTTGTCGGAAAATCCGGATTTGATTCTGCCTCAGGTATTACCTGTAAAGTTCCGGGCGTATGGCCGAAAGAAACAAAACGAGCAATTCTTCTCCCCTCGGCCTCATAGGCGTTAACGGGAAAGGTTTCATAATTTCGGCCACCTGGATGGGCAACATGGTATGCACATCCGCCAATGGCTCGTCTTGACCAGGTATCAACCAAATCAAAAATAAGAGGGGTATCCACGGGTATTGTCGGATGCAGACATGAGGGAGGCTGCCACGCACGATAACGGACACCTGCCACATATTCCCCCTGGACCCCGGTAGGCTGTAACGGAACCAGTCGGCCATTGCAAGTAACAAGGTGCCTGCCTTCAGTCATACCGCGGACCTTGACCTGACAACGTTCTAAGGAGGAATCGACAAAACGGACAGTCCCTCCTCCACCTGGTTCTTCGCCGAGAACATGCCACGGCTCCAAAGCCTGGCGCAGTTCTAATGAAACAGTATCATATGTGACGAGACCGTATCTGGGAAAACGAAATTCCAGATGAGGCGTGAAAAACGCTTTTTTCATTGGAAAGCCTGCGGCCTGAAGATCACTCAATACCATGTTAAAATCATTTTCCACAAAATGGGGCAGCATGAATTGATCGTGCAGTCGAGTTCCCCACCGGATTAAGTTGGCGCGATAAGGCTGTTTCCAGAACCAGGCGACAAAAATCCTAAGCAGCAGCTGTTGTGCGAGACTCATCCGTGCATGGGGAGGCATCTCAAAGAACCGAAATTCCACCAGCCCCAACCGGCCGGTTGCCGAATCGGGAGAATAGAGTTTATCAATGCAGATCTCCGTTCGGTGTGTATTACCGGTGACATCAACCAGTAAATGACGGAAGAGTCTGTCCACCAGCCAATGCGGACAATTGCCGTCCCTTTTCTGCAGCCGATCCAGTTCACGGAGAGCTATTTCAATTTCATAAACACTGTCATGCCGGGCTTCGTCCAGCCGGGGCTGCTGACTCGTAGGGCCGATAAACAAACCGGAAAAGAGATAGGAAAGTGATGGATGATTGTTGAGATAACGTATAAAACTTGCAAGCAAATCGGGACGACGCAGGAATGGGCTGTCTTCAGGCGTAATGCCGCCGAGAATGATATGATTCCCTCCTCCGGTGCCAGTATGCCTTCCGTCAAGCAGAAATTTTTCCGTTCCGAGACGGCTCTGCCGCGCTTCCTCATACAATTCTCCCGTGGTTTGGAGCAATGCTCCCCAGCTAGCCGCGGCATGGATGTTTACCTCAACAACACCGGGGTCTGGTGTTATCTTGAGCGTGTTGATCCGCGGGTCGTAAGGTGGGGTGTAACCTTCAATTATTACAGGCAGTTTCGTCTGCTCAGCTGCATCCTCTACATGGTTAATCAGTTCAATATAATCTTCTGCATTCGCCATGGGTGGCATGAAAACATTAAGCCTTCCTTGACGCGGATGCACGCAAAGGGCAGTTCGGACTACCCATGCTCCTGTCTGCCCGGGAACCTCAGGAGGAGGTTGTGCCATCAACTCCTGCTCACGGATGTTCTCAGGTCTGGCCTCCGCCGGCAATCCCGGCACACATCGCTGCCCTGCCTCCGGCAGAGGTCCACGCCGTGCCATTGGATCTCGCTCTATGACGTGGGGCAGCTCCTTAACGGAAAGCGGTGGCAGGGAATCCAGGGGAAGACGAAGACCAAGGGGAGAGTCCCCCGGGATCAGGAAGAGATGCTCACCCCGAAACGGCCACGGACCACT
>QKJV01000095.1 GCA_003249165.1 Desulfobulbaceae bacterium
AGGATATCTAAACTGCTTTCTTCCTCAACCGTAAAACCGGTAAAAAATATTAAAATACTTTCTATGACAATTGACAATTCAACCCTGAAAATGGTTAATTGAATTACGTTTACAGTATACGTTATGTATTCCCACCCCGCTTCTTTTCTATAGCAAAGACTAGTTTACGATAATAAACAGTGACAATTTCATGCAATGCCTTAAGGAATTGATGCATTCACGAAATTGAAAACCCAACAGTTAGTAACAACAAAAAAAACGAATAAAAAAAGGGAAACATCCCCAATACTATTCATTCATAACTTTTTAAAGGACCAGCAATGAAAATTGGACGTAATGATCCGTGCCCTTGTGGCAGTGGACAAAAATATAAAAAATGCTGCCAAGGGAAAGTAGCCTTTAAACCGGTAACCGACCAGCCAGCCCCTCAGGTGACCCTGAAAAACGAGATTGCAAAACTGCAGGAAGTAGCCGCCAAAAAAGAAAAGATGATTAAACCGCTGGGTGTTTTCATCATGTTCTCAACAGATGAAGGCGACGCCTGGCTACTTGAGATAAGCGAGATGGATGCATTACAGGTCGCCGAAAAAGGAGAAAAAATCGAAATAGAAATGAATGAAAATCCGGAAACAATTGAAATTAACTGGTCTCATCATTTCTCTATCAGGAAAAAGCAGTTCATAACCACGGCCTACGCAGATAAAAAAGAAACTATATGGCCAGATTACCCAGCGCATTCCATTTTTGCAGCGATAAAGCGTATCCGCAAAAAATTCCCAAAAGAAATTCTAAACAAAATACATCTTAACGAAGAAGACGTTTCCGTCGGGTAAACTGATTTGCTGGAGTTTTCTCGGAATACAGTCTTAAATAATATTCAAAAACTGGAGGAATAAATTCTTTTTATTCCGTTATGGTCATATTGTCGGCCAATGATATTGCCGACAATATGACCCGATTCCATTCTGTTATTTAGACGGGGCTCCATCCTGTTCAAAATTTATCAGGAACCAGCTCATACTTTATCTTTACCGAGCTGTTTTTCTCGCTTTACTCATCCTCTCCTCGTTCCCTGCCGACGTAATAGTTTTCTGCCGGGCATATATTCACGTAAAAATCTCCCCGCTCATTGCTTTGCAGGCAAATTCGTAAACACAATTTGATTTGGTTGAAATTGTTACTCTTTGATCAAGGTGTCTGTTTTATCCGTTCATTCTTCTCTTATTTTCATAGCCAATAAAAACAAAAGAAGTTAATTACTCTTGATAAAACTGTTCCAATTGTGTTTTTGAATCTATTCACAAGGAACTTTTATCAATATTTTTTCAGTAAAATACCTGACGGGGGTCTCGAAATGTCGGTGCGTGCAGGAGACTGATCCAAGGAGCACCCCGTACATTTGCCCGACATAACAACACTCAAACAAATCCCAAAAAGACATTATATGAATATTCCGAGAACTCCTGCCATGGTGCCAAAATTTTTGGCAATTCTCTTTGTTATGATCGTGATTTTTATTCTTTCCCACATTCCAGGCAAAAACCTTCCATCAATGGTCTCAGGAATGGACAAGTTGTTTCACACCATTGCATACGCAGCACTTGCCGGCAGCTGCCTCTTCTTCCTCAACCCTCTTATGGCTAATAAAAAAAATTGGTGGTTTGAATTCTGGGTGATTTTTTTCTGCTTTCTTTATGGATTGTCAGACGAATTCCACCAATCATTCATCATCGGACGTTCCTCAAGCTGGAAGGACATAGGAGCGGATATAATAGGAGCAACTGTCATGGTGTTCGGTTGGCACTGGTGGCGGACTCGATGAATCAGCTGAAACTTGCAATACTCCAGTTTCATTTCCTGTAGTTTTTCTTGTTTCAGGGTCGAATCCGGTGAACTGTTCAAGATAGAGACTTGCCAGACAACCACACTGAAGAGGAAAAAGAAAGTACTGTAGAACGACAAGTGGCGGGACAACAACAGCGGCAGCATAAATAACAAACAACGGAACCATGGAAATAAGCAGTAAAAAGACAATATGGATGAAAAAACCTTTTTCAAACACTTTATCCTTACTTAGTTTCATTGCCTGTCCCAAAGACAACCGCCGATGTGCCATAAGGGGCAAAACATAAATCCACAAAACCGTCAGGAAAATTCCGGGAGCAAATACGAGAATATAGCCGAATAAGACCAGCAGCATCATGAAAAAAAAGGGCAAGAGTTCTCCGAATCGCTTCATGCCACTGAAAATATCATTGATATCAGTTCGCCTTCCCGTTTCAAGCCAACGTATCATCGCCAAAAGATAGCCACCCATAATCGGCCCGGACAGTATTCCAAGACTAAACGAGATCAGCAATTGAACAACACACCCTCCTAAAAAAAGAACGACGAACTCCTCCTTCATCATTTCCACAGTATTTTTAATATGCGCCCATAGATTCATAAATGGTTCCTGAAATTTACTCTGGACAATTATCTTTCAAGGCCATATATTTAAGTACAGTCTTAAATATCTTTTTCTTTATCAAAAAAACTAAAAAGTTATCATTGATAACGTAACAAGAATAACCGCTTTTTACAGATCCGTCATTATCAAGTTGACGCTACTAATCGAGGAGAAAGACATGCCGCTTTATGAATTTCGTTGCAAAGACTGCAACAACCAATTTGAAGCTCTGTTAACATCAAGCTCCCAATTCGCCCTTAATGAGGTTAAATGCCCTAAATGCGGTGGAGGAAATGTGGTAAAAACTATTTCAGCAGCAAGTTATCGACTTGCGACAACCAGTTCGACTCCTATCGGAAAGCCTCTCGGCGGATGTGCCTCAAAAGGAGGATTTTCCTGAGCGTAATGGAAGAGAGGCCAGTTCGGCTTCTGCATAAGAAGAGGGAAGGCGGAATCCAGCGTGAAGGATTCCGCCGATAAACGAGAGTTAGAAGTCTATCCTGAAACTATATAAACCTTCCTCCAGATGACTTTCAACTTTGTAACCGGAATTGTTAAAAATATACTGCATTCTTTTATTTTGCCGCAATACCTCCGCAGTAAAACCTGAAATACCGCTTCGCTTGGCAATACTGATCAGGTGGCGAAAAAGAAATGTGCCGATTCCCTTATTCTGCCACTCATCGCGGACAATAAATGCCACCTCGGCCCTGTTGGTCCGTTCGTCAAGATAATAACGCCCCACAGCAATCATTTCCTCACCAGTGGCGGCAGGTAACGTGGCAACAATTGCTACGTCCTTGCGGTGGTCAATATAAACAAAATTTTTTATCTGTGTATGCCCAAAACGGGTACTCTTACTCATAAAACGATAGTAAAGCGTTTCCTGCGAAAGGGCATACAGCAAATCGCGCATTTTCTGTTCATCGGTTGGATGAATCGGACGAAAAGTTATTAAAGTGCCGTCGTCAAGCAGCATCGACGTCTTCATTTCATCCGAGGCAACGACCATCTTGTCGCCAAAGGATGAGAATTCCTGCCTGATATATTTTGCCTTGATCGCCTCATTGAGCAACTGTTCCCTGAAATCGGGATGAGCGATACTTATCAGGGCCAGTGTCCTCTCTTCTATATTCTTCCCATGCAGATAGGCGATGCCGAATTCGGTCACCACATAATGCACTTCCCCTCTGGTCGTTACGACGCCAGCCCCCCGACTTAATTGACAAACGATTCGGGACTTCCCAGCTTTAACATCCGTTGAAGGAATAACGATAATAGCTTTCCCACCATTGGAGCGAGCCGCTCCACGGTTGAAATCAACCTGACCGCCGATGCCGGAATAAAATTTTTCACCCTCGGTATCTGCACAAACCTGACCGGTAAGGTCAATTTCCAAGGCCATATTGATGGAAACCATTTTATTCTGACAGCTGATGACATAACTGTCATTTACATATTCGGTAGGACGAAAGGCGAAAAGAGGATTTTCATTAACCAGATCATACAACCTTTTGGTGCCCATACAAAAACTGGTAACGATCTTACCCTGATCCATTGTTTTGCGGGCACCGGTAACCGCACCGGACTCAATGAGGTCAATAACGGAATCTGTTATCATTTCCGTGTGAATACCAATATCTTTCTTATCCTTCAGATACTTCATACAGGCAGCAGGGATACGGCCAATGCCCGGGACACGGCCCAGCCCGAACTGGATGGTAGATCCGTCTTCCACAAGGGCTGCAACATATTCGGCAATTTTTTTCGAAGCCTCTGCCAATGGCCGGGAAGGGCGCTCAATAAGGGGAATATCAGCAGGAACCAGGAGGTCGAGATCATAAATATCTAACAGTGAATCACCAAAAGTCCAGGGCATTTGTTTGTTGACCTGGGCAATGACCAGCGAACCGTTCTCAGCTGCGCTTTTTACTATATCAACGGAGATACCGAGGCTGACCTTTCCCAGAGTATTCGGTTCAGTTACCTGAATCAGAACAACATCAATGGGTAGCTGACCGGATTTAAAGAGCGTCGGGATGTCAGACAATAACATCGGAGTATAACTGCCTAAACCTTCCTGAATCAAGCCACGGACATTTTGACCGATAAAAAAACTGTTTACGGAAAAACTATCAGCCAGCTTGGGACTTGCATAAGGAGCATCCCCCTTTGTCAGCAGATGAACAATCTCCACATCTGCCAGATCAGAAGCCCTTTTTGTCAATGCATCCACCAGAAGCTGCGGTTCACCGCATCCCGTGCCAATGAAAACACGCTGCCCATTCCGGACATAAGAAAGAGCCTTTCTGGGAGTGGCAATCATGTCCTCGTATTTTTCCTGCCAATCCGGATCGTACTCTACTTTCGCTGGCTGCTTCATACATTCAACCTCAATTTAGGGGGCAATGGAATGAAAACTGGCTGACCTGCCGAGCAATGCTATGCCGAAAGAGGTCTCAAGGTCATCCTGGCATCGGCGACAACCGCCGTCCCACCGATTTCACCGACAATAAACGGATTAATGTCAAGCTCCAGAATTTCAGGAAAATCAGTCGTTAGCTGACTGATCCGCTGCAAACCATTGGCAATCGCCTCAAGGTCAACGCCCTTCTGACCGCGCTTGCCTTTAAGGATTTCATAGGAACGGGTAGCGAGCAGCATCTGAACCGCCTCTTCAGAGGTTATGGGCGCCAGATGAAAGGTCACATCTTTCATGACCTCAACGAAGATACCACCGAGACCGAACATCAGCATAGGACCAAACTGTGGATCACGGCTCATGCCGATAATTACCTCAAGCCCGGTATCAACCATTTTTTCCACATAAACACCTTCTATTCTGGCATCGGGTGCCTTTTCCCGGATACGCAGCATCATCAAATCATAGGCATCTCGAACTTTGCTGCCTGATGCGAGATTCAGTTGAACGCCCCCGAGATCTGTTTTATGCACAATATCGGGAGAAACAATTTTCATTGCGGCAGGGAAACCGACTCTTTTGGCAATCTCAATCGCCTCATCGGCACTTGAAGCAAGTTTTCCCTCAGGAATTCTAAACCCATATGCATCCAGAATGCTTTTTGCCTTAACTTCACCAAGCAGAAGGCGTCCGGTTCGTTGATGGCGGGTGATGATTCTTTCAACTCGACGTCTGTTTACAGGGAAACGAGTCACCACGCGGGGAGGACGTTTTTTCCATAAGGCATATTCATGCATGGCCTTCAACGCCTCGACCGCCCGTTCAGGAGAATCATACTCGGGCAGTCCCGCCTCTCCCAGCTCCGCTCTGCCCGGCATGACGCCTTTGCCCCCCATAAAGGAAGCAAGAACCGGCTTCTGCCTGGTCAGCTTTGCAGCGATGGCTCTGGCTGTTTCCGCAGGCCGCGTCATGGCCTGCGGGGTGAGAATGACGATTATCGCGTCAACATCATCATCGTTCTGGGCAGCCTCGACGGCGGCGACATAACGCTCAGGGTCGGCATCACCCAGCACATCGATGGGATTTCCCGTACTTGCTGCGCTGGGTAGTTTTTGACGCAGCGAGTCGGCGATTTCACGATTCAGACGCGTAACCTCAAGTCCGGCTTTTTCAACTGCATCAGCTACCATGGTTCCGGGGCCACCGGCATTGGTGATAATGACCACCCGTTTCCCCTTCGGCAACGGTTGCATGGAAAATGCTGTGACAAAATCAAAAAGTTCCTGAAAGGTATCAGCCCGTATGACACCTGAGCGTTTGAACGCC
>QKJV01000394.1 GCA_003249165.1 Desulfobulbaceae bacterium
ATCCATTCGTTGAATGCTTTCTCTGTCTGTTATAGTAGACTTCGATGTAGTGAAACAGCACCCGCTCTGCCTCGGCTGCATTCTGAAATTTACAGTGATGAATAAGTTGTGTCTTTATTGAATGAAAGAAGGACTCTGCCACGGCATTATCCCAGCAGTTCCCCTTCCTGCTCATGCTTTGAATGAACCCATACTTGCGCAGAACTTTTTTGAAATCACTGCTTGCATACTGAACACCTCGATCGCTGTGAATCATCAACCCTTGGCCGGGCCGACGCCGCATAATCGATTGAGGCCACGAATCACTGAATGCCTTTCAAGGGATGAGCTGAGATCCCAACCCACAACAATCCGAGAAAAAAGATCTATGAAAACGGTTAGGTAATACCATTTGGCCCCGACCTTCAGGTAGGTGATGTCAGTCACCCATGCCAGATCTGGTGAAGACACTGTAAAATTGCGGTCAAGCAGGTTGGGTGCTACAGGTTCGTTATGTTTTGAATCCGTGGTTACGACAAACTTTTTCACACTGCGACATCTGAGATCCATCTCTCTCATGAGGCGTGCCACCCGATTTCTGTTTACCCGCGAAAATTCCGGATTGTCATGAAGGTCGGCGGTAATCAACGGGCTGCCGGCCATGCCGTTATGTCTTGCAAACAGTTCTTTTATCTGGCTTTTCAGTCTCGCATTTTCCCGCTGCCGCCATGACAACGGTGCCGTGCGCCAACGGTAATACCCACTCAGAGAAACTTTTAAAACATGGCACATCTTCTTCACCGGAAATGATGAGCGGTTTTCAGCTATAAATTGAAATCTCATTTCGGTGCCCTGCTGAAGATGGCCATTGCTTTTTTTAAGATGTCCCGCTCCATCTCGGCATCCTTGAGTTTCTTTTCCAGTTCACGAATTTTTTGCTCTTGGGACGTCAATGCCTCACGGCCATGTCCAGGAAAAGCAAGCCCCTCGCGAGCGCGATGTTCTCTTCGCCATCTGTAAAGGAGATCTTTTGCTATGCCGAGGTTTTCGGCAACCTCGCTGACCGTTCTGCCAGGATCTTCCGATAACAAAACTGCATTACGTTTAAAATCCGGATCATATTTTCTGCGTTGCTGAACACTCATTTTTCCCTCCTGCCATTGTCTCTACCAATAGCTTAACCGAGTGTCCACTCTTTCATAGCAGGTTCAACGTTAAGCAGTGAATATATGCTTCGCCGATGTGTTTCAATTAATTTGTGGACAATTGGAGACTCAGACTTATCTTATTAAAGATGTTTACGAGCTGGACGAAAGCCCTCTTGTAATCCAGCAGAAAAGGTTTTTAAAAATGTCTTTGATGCGTTAGTATAACGCTCCTGTGTTTCCTGCCGGCCATAATGTAAATTCTGCTACGGCGGGCCACTCAATTTTGGACATTGAACATTTTTATAATATGCAATGTATTTTAAATTTCAGCTATGAGGAGGTCATATATGGGAAGTACCTGTCAACAAAAAAGCAGCTCCTGCAGTTCCGGAACCTGCGGTTCCGCAGATGCTAAAATTGCCAAACAGGATATGGCAATAAAGACGTCATTAGGGAAAATCAAGCATAAAATTCTGGTGATGAGCGGTAAAGGAGGTGTGGGAAAAAGCACGGTGTCAACCAATCTCGCTTTGGGGTTGGCAAACAGAGGATATAAAGTGGGCCTTATGGATGTTGATCTCCATGGGCCGGACATATGCCGTATGCTTAATCTCAGCGATAAACTGCATGACGTTAAAATAGACAGAAATGAACTGTTGCCGCCAATGCAATATGGTGAAAATCTAAAGGTAGTTTCTCTTGAATACTTAATGGAAGACCGCGACGATCCTATCATCTGGCGTGGGCCTTTGAAGCTTCAGGCAATCCGCCAGTTTATCGCCGACATGAATTGGGGTGATCTCGATTATCTCATCATCGATGCGCCTCCCGGAACAGGTGATGAGCCTCTGACAGTTGCCCAGACTATAAAGGATGCCCAGGCAATCGTTGTGACTACGCCCCAGGAAGTTGCTTTAGCAGACGTTAGAAAATCGCTTAATTTTTGTAAACATGTGAAGATGAAAGTCATCGGCATGGTGGAAAATATGAGTGGATTTATTTGTCCGCATTGCAATAAGGGTGTGGAGATTTTCAAAACCGGTGGGGGCGAGAAAACTGCAAGCGAATTCGGGATTAATTTTCTTGGGAAAGTTCCATTGGATCCGAGGGTTGTTATCGGCGGTGACGACGGTGCTCCATACCTGAGTTCAGCTTCAGACAGTCCCGCCGTCAAGGCTTTTGCTGATATTGTTTCCAATGTTGAAAAAGAGATTGCTGCCGCACCCATTACCCTGAAAACAGCTGATTCGGGGTGTTCCTGTGGATCAACCTGCAATCCTTCAACCTGCAGCTGCTAATTATTTTCCCGTGAAATGCAAACGGTACCCAACCTGCCAAGAGCTTTACAGATAGGTGATATATGCTCATAAGACAGATGACGGTCGGTTCCATGGCTGTCTGTTGCTATCTCGTCGCCTGCGAGAAAACTCGAAAAGCCATGTTGATTGATCCTGGAGGCGATGAAAAAAAAATTCTTGAGTTGATCAAAAAAGAGGGAGTAACGCTTGAATACATCGTCAATACTCATGGACATCCGGACCATGTCTGCGGCAATGCACCGATTAAAAAAGCGACTGGCGCGCTTATAGTCATGCACAGGGAAGATGCTGTCTTTTTCGGAAGACCCGAAGTGGTGGAATATTTCTCCATTTTGGGCCTTCCTCAGTCCCCCCCGCCCGACAAACTTGTTGATGATGGAGATATTCTCCAGGTCGGAGAACTTTCCTTTGAGGTAATTCATACGCCGGGCCATACACCTGGAGGTATCTGCCTGTACTCTCCACCTAATCTCTTCACCGGTGACACTCTTTTTGTCGGTGGGGTAGGGCGGACCGATTTTCCCGGAGGAGATCTGCATCTATTTATGATGGCAATTCGTAAACGTCTTCTGACTCTTCCCGATGAAACTATTGTATGGCCCGGGCATGGTTATGGAGGATCTCGATCTACCATCGGTGAGGAAAAAAGAGGAAATCCCTATCTTAATGGAGATTTCTGAAAATGCGGGAAATTGTCCTCGGTACAGCCGGACATGTGGATCATGGCAAAACCAGTTTTGTACGAGCACTGACCGGCATAGATACGGACAGGCTTAAGGAGGAAAAAGAAAGGGGGATCACTATTGAGCTCGGATTTGCCTTTCTTGATCTCGAGTGTGGACACAGAGTGGGTATCATCGATGTCCCCGGCCATGAGCGTTTTGTCAGGAATATGGTCGCAGGTGTCGCCGGCATTGATATCGTCGCTTTTATTGTTGCCGCAGATGAAGGAGTTATGCCGCAGACGAGGGAGCATTTCGAGATTTGCCGTCTACTTGGCGTTAAGAAGGGTTTTATCGTTATCACAAAGATCGACATGGTAGACGCGGAATGGTTGGAAATGGTTGCTGACGATGTCCGCGAATTTTTTGCGGAGAGCTTTCTTGCCGATGCTCCCCTCGTTATGGTTTCCTCATTGACAGGTGAAGGAATTCAGGAAGCCCGGGCAATTATAAATTCGATGGTTGCCGCCTCTGAGTTCCCTGAGGCATATGGCCCCTTTCGTTTACCTATTGACCGTATTTTTACCATGAAAGGGTTTGGTGCAGTCGTGACGGGAACGTCCCTTTCAGGCCGTATTTCAGTAGGTGACGACATCATGATATACCCCAGGGAACTTGAAGCCAAAATCCGCGGTATTCAGGTCCACAACAAAAGTGTCGAGGTAGTGGAAGCCGGTAATCGGACGGCTGTTAATATCCAGGGAATTGAAACTGAGATGCTGGCCCGTGGGAATGTTGTGGCAACCCCCTTCTGTTTGAAGCCATCCTATATGCTGGATTGTAACTTTTTCTATCTCTCCTCGAATGATAAGCCTTTGAAAAACAGAACCCGTGTCCGTATACATCTTGGAACTGCTGAAATCATGGGTCGTATTGTTCTGTTAGAAGATGAGGAACTTTTTCCCGGACATACTGCCAACGTACAATTGTTGCTTGAAGAGCCTGTCAGCGTATGGCCAGGCGATCATTACGTTGTTCGTCGCTACTCGCCGGTTACCACTATTGGCGGCGGGGAGGTGTTGAACAACACCGCGCCGAAGCGGAAACGCTTCCGCGAGCAAAACAACCTTATTTTCTCTGTTTATCAACGAGGGGATCAGGTGGATCTCCTCCTTCTCCATCTTAGGGAAAGCGGTTATAGTGGACTGACAGGGGCAGAGCTTTCTGTAAAGATGGGCTGTTTCGGCAATCGTTTTAAAAAATTGATGTCCATACCCATTTCTTCCCGAAAGGTAGTTGTGGTTGATTCCGAAAAGCAGCTTTATGTGGCAGTGGAAATCTATACTGACATCCTGGCGAAAATAACTGATATTTTAACCACCTTTCATCATGATAGCCCATTGAGGACGGGTCTGCCAAAGGAAGAATTACGCGGTAGAATTGCGCAAGGCCTCGGATCAAAACTTTTTCAGCTTTGTCTGGCTGAGCTTGAGAAGAAAGGAATAGTTTCCCAGGAGGATGGAGTTGTCAGACTTTTTTCTCACCAGGTTTCCCTCCAGGCGGACGAAAAAAGAATTCGGGAAAAAATGGAATCGCTTTTTATAAAAGCAGGCCTCAATGCCCCTACAATCAGAGAAGTGTATAATACTTTTCCTGATGTAGCTCAATCATTGGTAATGGAAGTGTTGAGTTTGCTTGTTAAGGACGGTATCATCACCAAGGTCACCAATGATTTTTATTTTTCCGTAAGAGCAATTGATGAACTACGCCAGAAGCTGTATGAATATCTCCTGCGGGAAGGTGATATTGATGCTCCACGCTTTAAGGAACTGACTGGTCTGACCCGGAAATTTTCTATTCCTTTGCTGGAATACTTTGACAAGGTCAAGTTGACATTGCGAGTGGGAGATAAACGCATTCTCCGCTCCAAAGGCTGAGTCGCTCATTTTTAATACTGCATTTTTAATGAGACAACTAGGAGAAGAGATATAAGCAATCTTACTGGAAATCTCGGCGGACTGAAAACCGCTCAAATTAAACGTCTTGAACGTCTGGGAAAACGAAGGGTTGATCCGGATCTGATCATCTCGGCGGAACTCGCCAGAGAGATGGGGGAGCTTTCAACGGAAATAGGTAGACAGATCGGCGTATTGCTTGATCGTTCAGGACAGATAGAAACAGTAGTCGTTGGTGATCGCAAAAAAATAGTCATACCAGCTCTTTCTCATATCCGTTCTGCTGGTGGTCGTTTAAAGGGCCTGCGATGTGTTCACACGCACCTTGACGGTGAAGATCTGACAGAAGATGATCTGATGGATCTTCTCTTCTTGAGATTTGATGTAATGGGGGTGATCAAGGTTCTTCCTAACGGGCTACCGGAAAAACTGTATCCTGTTCATCTTGTCCCGACACCAATAAATGGGAAAAACTGGCATTTTCTGGAGCCGGTTGTGCCTTCACAGCAGCAAGCCAATTTTTTGGAGCTGATTTCTGCTTTAGAAGATGAGTTTTCCCGCTCAACCTTTACGAAAAAAGGTATTGCGGCCAAAGACAGAGCCATTCTGATCAGTGTCACTACCCAGCCGAAATCAGTTGCTCAGGAATCCATGGACGAATTAGTCGAATTGGTTCGATCCGATGAGGTTGAAGTGCTTGAAACCATCATACAACGACGAGATAAAATCAACCCGCGACTGATTATTGGCAAGGGGAAACTGGCGGAGGTCATGTTGACAGCACTCAAATGCAACGCGAATCTGCTTGTTTTTGATCAGGAGCTTAATCCTTCCCAGGTACGATCTATTACTGATCACACGGAACTGCGTGTAATCGACCGAACCCAGCTTATCTTGGACATATTTGCCCGACGGGCGCTCAGCCGGGAAGGAAAACTGCAGATTGAAATGGCTCAGCTGAAATATCTTCTGCCACGTTTGGGGCAACGTGATGACGCATTGTCCCGTCTTACCGGCGGGATAGGTGGCAGAGGACCCGGAGAAACGAAATTAGAGATAGACAGGCGGAGGATTAACGATCGTTTAAGCAAGTTGGAAAAACGTTTGAAGCAGGTCAGTCAAGAACGTCATCATCGGCGGTCCCGCCGCCGGAAAAAGGATCTGCCGGTTATTTCTCTTGTGGGTTATACCAACGCCGGAAAGTCAACCTTGCTGAATAGTCTTACAAAAAGTGACATTTACGCGGAGGACAAACTATTTGCCACCCTTGATCCCACAAGCCGCCGGCTCCGCTTCCCTGAAGATGTTGAGGTAATTGTAACGGATACGGTAGGTTTTATCAGGAACCTACCGGAAGAACTTATCAAGGCTTTCAAGGCCACTCTGGAGGAGTTGCATGAAGCCGACTTGCTGGTGCATGTGGTCGATATCAGTAATCCGCGGTATTCTGAACAAATCAGGGTCGTTGAGCAATTGCTTGAGGAGCTCGAACTCAATGATATCACTATTATGACGGTTTTTAACAAAATAGATAAGGTGGAGCCACAGGCCGTCAAAGATCTGTTGGCGAGATGTGAAGCCGTTGCGCTTTCTGCTATTGATCCAACTACCTTCGCACCCTTTCTTGAGAAAGCCCGGAAACTGGTGCTGAAAAAATGGAACGGATACCAAGATGTCGGATGAAATCCCCGCACGTTGCAACCACTGTCTTGCCTTTCCCTTTTCCCAGCCGTGTGCTGATTGTGAGATTTGTCGCGATCAAGCAATGCGCGAATCGTATCTTTGCGATATGGTCAGAAGTTCATTTTCAGGCGGTTCTTTTATCTGCCATGCCTTCCGGCCTCATCTGACTCTGGTCGGCCGCAAGGAAGGGGAAAAAATGAAATTTCCTGTCTGCCAGGATAAACATACCTATTTTGCCAATGCAGTACGCATGATCGGTGCTGGTCATTGTGCCGGAGGTGTATGCAGTAAAACAGGTTGTCGCAATACTGATAATGGATTGGCAGAAAAATTTCACGTAGTATGGGCGGTCCGGCACAGGAAACCCCTTTTTTCGGCGAGCAATATTTTCATATCTTTTCTTCATGATATTTTTATATCCTGCGGTCAATTGATGGCCGGGAAAGTTTATCTGCTCTGGCTTGCGCCTGACCACCTGCATCTTTATCTGGAATGCGCTGCTTGGGAGTCTGAGTACGAGATTGTTGAGGATCTCCAGGGTCTGGTGCATGACGCACTGATGCAGGAATTCCCTTTTTTGAAAAAAGAATATGAGAAGACGCTGATATGGGAGCGCGATTTTTTCCTCGAGAAAATAACTGCCTCATGAAAACATTGATTGAAAAGCATTACCCTGGGATTTACTGCCTTATCCTCCTGGCGGTACTTCTGCTAAGTCCACTCCCGGCAATCGGTAAGAATGACGCGAGGATCAGTGAGATTGTCCCGATGAATTCGGATCATGAGCTGTTTCTCTATTTTTCCCTGCAGGATGCCTTTACCGATGAGATGATAAAAGGGATCGAAAATGGGGTGCCCGTTACTTTCAGTTTTTTCGCCGAACTTTATCGGGTTTATGACAGCGATGTGGATCGCAAAATCGCAAGCCAGGCTTTTGATCATACTCTCAGCTACGATCCTCTGAAACAGGAATATTATGTACAGATGGAGGAAAGATCTGTTGAGAACCTCACCTTCACAAATTTTTCCGAAGCTCGCGCCTCAATGACCGAAATCAATGACCTGCCGCTTGTTGATCTTTCTCGACTGGAAACGGGCGGCAGATATGTGGTGAAAGTGAAAGCGAAACTTGCCAAAAAGGATCTGCCCATGAATTTTCAATCCATCATTCCTTTCTGGCAACTCTGGAAATTTGAGACAAACTGGCATTCCATGTCCTTTATCTATGGAAACAGCGGATCAACGTCTAAGAGATAAACTGAAGCGACGCCGTGTCCGGACAGTCATTTTCGCCTGTCTGCTCCTTTTGCCGCTGCTGACATTTATAGAGACCAAAGTCTTTCAGTTGGGTTCTATTCCTTTTCCTGTCAGTGGGAATGTTCTCGTTTTCGTCATCATCAATGTTAACGTTTTTCTCCTGCTGCTCATGGTCTTTCTCGTGCTGCGTAATCTAGCACAGCTGGTCTTTGAGCGAAAAAAAGAGATTCTGGGGAACAAACTCAGGACAAAACTTGTTGTTTCCTTTGTCTCACTTTCCCTCATTCCGACTGCTCTGCTGTTTTTCATTTCCTTGCAGTTTGTTTCCACCAGTATGGATTACTGGTTTAATATAAAAGTGGAACAGTCATTACTCGAATCATTGCATGTTGCGCAGGACGTTTACCAGGAAAAAAAGGAAGAGATGCGGAAATTAGGCGAGATTGTCGCCCGGCGGATTGAAAATCATTATGATAATCTCAGAAGCACTATGTCGCTTAATACTTTTTTGTCTGATATCGTTGAGCGACACAGCCTTACCGGCATTGAAATCATCTCGCCTCAAAGAACCCTGGTGACGAGAATATCTTCAGAAGTATCCTCAGGCGAAGAGTATATCCCTGAAATTATGCCAGATCTCCTGCGTAAAGCATTTGCAGGTGACGCGAGTCAAACCGCTATTCAGCAGACGGATGGAGGTGAGCTTGTCCGTATCCTCGTCCCTTTCAGCGTTACGAGTGATGATGGGAAACAAAACTACGTTCTGGTTGTTTCCTCGCTGATTCCTCAGGCCCGATTGGACAGGATGGCCATTATTTCCAGCGGGCTGGAAGGATACCGCCAGCTTATGCAGCTTAAACAGCCGATTAAGACAAGTCTGTTGGTCATTTTGCTTATCGTTACGTTGCTTATAGTTTTTAGTGCGATCTGGTTCGGTTTTTATGTCGCCCGCAGCCTTACGGTTCCGATAGACAAATTGGCTATTGCTACCCGACGGGTGGCGGACGGTGAGCTTGATTTTGTCGTTGAAACTGATTCTGGCGATGAAATGGGTACCCTGGTAGAATCATTCAATCAGATGACCCGGGATGTTCTTGCCAGTCGAAAGGAGCTCGAAGCAAGTAATCAGGAATTGGAAAACAGAAGACGTTATACGGAAATTATTCTCCAGAATGTTGCTGCTGGAGTCATCTCCCTTGATGCTGCAGGGCATATCACAACCATTAACCGCTTTGCCGAACAACTCTTGAAAATTGATAAAAATAGGATTTTGAACTATGATTACAGAGTAGTTTTGAATCCCCAGCATCAGGATGTTCTGAACAATTTTTATGCTGAACTTGACCGGAGCGGCAAGGCAAGCATTGAGCTTCCCCTGCGGCTCAAGGTAAGAGATGATTCATTCTCTCTCAGGGTAAATATGACGAGGCTGGTAGATGAATACGGCAAGGAGCTGGGGGTTGTTTTTGTTTTTGATAATCTGACCGAACTTGAGAAAGCACAGAGGATGGCCGCATGGCGAGAGGTAGCACGGCGTATCGCCCATGAGGTAAAAAATCCTTTAACTCCTATTCAACTTTCTGCCCAGAGGCTTCGAAAAAGGTATCTGGAAAAATTGGGAGAGGATGGTGACGTTTTTGATCTCTGTACAAAAACGATTATTAATCAAGTTGATGAATTAAAGCGACTGGTCAGTGAATTTTCGAATTTTGCAAGAATGCCGGCGGTGCAGAAATCAATGAACAGTCTGCGTGACATGACTGAGGAAGCTCTGGTTCTCTATCGTGAAGGACACAAAAATATTAATTTTGAATTTGTCTGCAATGGTGATGTGCCGGATTTTTCGTTTGACCTTAAACAGATGAGGCGTGTGCTTATCAATTTGCTCGACAATGCCGTTGCAGCCGTTAACGACCATGGCAATATCTGGGTAGAAATTTCTATTGATATGGAGCAGAAACTTGTTTTTCTTGAAGTTCGGGATGACGGTCAGGGTGTCAGTGATGAGGATAAACATCATCTTTTTGAACCGTACTTTTCAACGAAGAAGTCGGGTACCGGCCTTGGACTTGCTATAGCAAGCACAGTCGTTGCCGATCACGGTGGGTATATCAGGGTGAAAGACAATCTTCCTCATGGAGCAAAATTCATTATCGAACTGCCTCTTGCCTGAATGGGTGTCTGTCTGGGGAAGCCGGGATAAGGATAATGTGATATGGGAAAAAAAATAATGATTGTCGATGATGAAGCCAGTATCAGGGATTCGCTGGCTGGTATTTTGTCCGATGAGGGGTTTCTTCCCATAACGGCCGAGTCTGCCTCACGCGCCCTCGATCTGCTGGGTCAGGAAAAAATCGATCTGGTACTTCTTGATATCTGGATGCCTGGTATGGACGGCCTTGAGATCTTACCCCGCATCAAGGAGCAGTTCCCGCGATTGCCTGTTATTATGATCTCCGGGCATGGGAATATCGAAACCGCAGTTCAGGCAACGAAACTGGGAGCTTTCGACTTCATTGAGAAACCGCCTTCTTATGACAAAATAGTCCTTTCCATCAATAACGCTCTGCATGTTTCAAATTTGGAAGAGGAAAATCTCATCCTTAAGGAAAAAAATGCAAAAAAATGGAGGATTACCGGAACTTCACCAGCAATTCGAAGTGTTCGGCAGCAGCTTGCCAGAGTAGCTCCGACTGATGCATGGGTTCTTATTCGGGGAGAGCATGGAACCGGTAAGGAACTTGCCGCTCAAATGATCCATCGTCTGTCCTCATCAGCCGACAAACCGATGATTGAACTCAATTGTGCCGCTATACCAGAAGAGCTTATTGAAAGTGAGCTGTTCGGACATGAAAAGGGATCATTTACCGGGGCGACGGGCAGCCGGCGGGGGAAATTTGACCAAGCGGATGGTGGCATCCTTTTTTTAGATGAAATAGGAGATATGAGTCTTAAGACTCAGGCTAAAATATTGCGTATCCTGCAGGAACAGAAGTTCGAACGAGTTGGAGGAACAAAAACTATATCAGTCAACGTGCGTGTTCTCGCTGCAACCAATAAAAACCTTGAGCAGGAAATCGAACTCGGAAATTTCCGGGCGGATCTTTTTTGGCGGCTAAATGTGGTTCCGATATATATGCCGCCATTACGGGAAAGGCTCGAGGATTTGCCGTTACTGGTCAATGAATTGCTCGCCGATCTTTCCCGCAAAGGGCTAGGGAAAAAAGAATTCACCCGGGAGGCATTGCGTTTGATGAGTTTTCATGACTGGCCAGGCAACGTTCGTGAATTACGTAATTTCGTTGAGCGTGTTGCTATTATGACTCCAGAGGAGATTGTTACGGAGAAAATCATTGCTCCGATGCTACCTGTTATGACTCATGAAATTGACCGACCTGCCGAAAAAAGTGATAAAATTTTGCAACACAGTTTTGATGCTTCTTTTAAAGATGCAAAAAGGATTTTCGAAAAAGAATATCTCGAAGAAAAATTAAGGGAAAATGAGGGAAATATCTCGCAAACGGCGGAACAAATCGGTCTTGAGCGGAGTCATCTTCATAAGAAATTAAAAGCCCTTGGCATTGAAGTTAAATCTGAAAATTGATACCCTAACACAAAGCTCCTGACTTATCCTGATATTTAAAAATGCATTCGACCTTTGTCAGTTTTCCTGACTTTTCGTCCAAATTTGAGGTCGTATTGCTGACCCAGCCCAATGCATCGAATACTTACTTATTTTTTTAACGTATATCCTTAAAATTTTACTATAAAGAAAATTTCAATGGCTGACGAAAATCTCCCGAATCTTCCTAACCAGAAAGATCTTGAAAAGGAAATTGCTGATTATCTGAGCAGAAAATATGGTGGGCAGGTTAAGATCGTTTCTACCAGTTTTTTCTCCCATCCTGAAAAAAAAGGAGAGAAGAAACAGAAGGTTTCAGCACAAAAGTCTCCTTGTTTTCAATTCGATCTCAAACCGGAGGAGCTTGCCGCCTATCTTGATGAATATGTTATTCGCCAGGACGACGCCAAAGCAATTCTTGCCACCAAGATCTGTACGCATTTCAATCGGATTCGCCATGAGTCGGAACGTCCTCGTCGACCGGCCGCAGGTCGGATTAAGAGCAATGTCCTGCTCATTGGTCCAACAGGAGTTGGCAAAACCTATATGATAAAACTTATCGCCCGGCATCTCGGTGTTCCTTTTGTGAAGGGCGATGCCACCAAATTCAGTGAGACAGGTTATGTTGGTGGCGATGTTGAGGATTTAGTCCGTGATTTGGTCAGGGAGGCTGATGGTGATTTAGAACGGGCACAATATGGTATCATTTATGTTGATGAAGTGGATAAGATTGCCTCATCGCCAAATCGAATAGGTGCCGATGTTTCGCGAACTGGTGTGCAACGCGCCTTCCTTAAGCCTATGGAAGAGACCGAGGTCGAGCTGAAGGTTTCACATGACCCAATTTCTCAACTGGAGGCTATGGAGCATTACAGGATTAGCGGCAAAAGAGAGAAAAAGGTAATTAATACTCGTAATATTCTGTTTATCATGAGTGGTGCTTTTTCCGGGCTGGAAAAAACAATCAGAAAAAGGGTACAACAACAGTCCATTGGTTTCGAAACGCCTCTCTCTTCCTGTAAAGAAGATTGTCGGCTTCTCAAGCTCGTTAAGGCAGATGATCTAATTGAATTCGGTTTTGAAAGCGAGTTCATCGGACGTCTGCCGGTTGTCGCCGTGCTCGACGAATTGCGTGAAGAGGATCTTTACGAAATACTGATCAACCCGAACAGTCCGGTTGTGGTTGCAAAAAAACAGGATTTTTCTGCCTATGGCATTCATCTTCAGTTTGAGGAAGACGCACTCCGTCTCATCGCAGCAAAAGCGGCCAGAGAGCGGACCGGAGCGCGGGGCCTGCTTAGTGTCATGGAACATGTCCTGCTCTATTTTGAAAAGACGCTTCCTTCAACGTTGATCCGCTATCTTGTCGTTTCTCCGGAAATGGTGGAAAATCCCCTGGATGAATTGAAAAAACTCTTGGCAGATCTCGACCTGCAGGAATCTCACCGGCTTCGGTTTTATGAATTTACGGCACATGAATTTGCCAGGGTTGTCACATTTATTCGTGAGAAACAGGAAAATCTGTTGAGAAAAGAAAATGTTGTTCCTACTGAAGGTCGCCTTGAACTGATTGCCCAGCAATGCCTGTCACACATCATTGATCCCAGGGACGCATGTCAGGAATTTACAAGTCTTGTCAATCGTATCCGTGAATGCTCTGTTCTCGTTTCCGATGAGTATGGAATGGAAATCAACTTTTCCGATGATGCAATCGATTTAATCATTGCCAGTGCTTCGTGGAATCCGATCTCGGTTGTTGAACGGTGTGAATTGATCTTTAATTCATTTTCCTATGGCCTTAAACTGATCCAGCAGCGTAAAGATGTTGTCGATATTCTCATTACTGCCCGGGGAGTTGAAAATCCCGATCTTTTCATTAATGATCTGGTGGCGGAAATTTTCCGAATGTGATTTATTAAATATTTTGAACTTTAACTTCCCGGAGGAGATATAAATGGTTTTTCCTGATTATCGTCCACGCCGTTTTCGGCGTAATGCTCAGCTGCGATCGCTTATTCGCGAAACACGTTTGTCGCCAGAGCAATTCATTTATCCTCTTTTTATTTTACCCGGCAAGGGTATCAAGGAAGAGGTTCCATCGATGCCCGGTGTATTCCGCATGTCGGTTGATCAACTCAGTAAAGAGGCGGAGGAGTTGAAATCGTTGGGACTGAACCACGTTATTCTATTTGGCCTGCCAGAAAAAAAGGATCCGGTTGGATCAGGTGCTCACGCGAAGGACGGGATTATCCAGAAGGGTATTAAGGAATTGAAGAACAAGGCCCCTGAGTTGATGGTTACAACCGATGTCTGCCTGTGCGAGTATACAAGCCATGGACATTGCGGCGTGTTGATCAATAAGCAGGTTGATAATGACGCAACTCTTGAAATTCTCGCTCAAGTAGCACTTTCCCATGCAAAGGCAGGAGCTGATATTGTCGCTCCTTCCGATATGATGGACGGCCGTGTAGCTGAAATCAGAGCAATCCTGGATGAGAATAATTTTGAGATGGTTCCCATCATGTCCTATGCCGTGAAATACGCATCTGCCTTTTACGGGCCTTTCCGTGATGCCGCGGAATGCGCTCCACAGGAGGGCGATCGTCAAGGATATCAAATGGATCCGGCTAATGCCCGTGAGGCCCTACGTGAAGCCACTCTCGACGTGGATGAAGGTGCTGATATTTTAATGGTAAAGCCAGCTGTCGCCTATCTTGATATTATCAAAAGTTTACGTGAGGAGTTTGACCTCCCTGTCGCCGCCTACCATGTAAGTGGTGAGTATGCAATGATAAAGGCTGCAGGATTGAAGGGATGGATTGACCCTGACCGGGTGATGGCTGAGACTCTCCTTTCTATTCACCGAGCCGGGGCGGATATTATTATTACCTATGCCGCAAAAGAGATGGCACGGATGCTGAACAGTTGATTGGTGCATCGAACTAATAAAAACGGCCGGATAAGACAGCTTGACAAAAAAAGTTGTGCCCGGCTTTTTTTGTTTTGGTACAAACGATGGATTTAAGCGAGGCGATCAGAAACAGAAGAAGCATCCGAAAATTCACGGATCAGGATATCTCCCGTCCTGATCTGGAAGCAATTCTTGATGCTGTCCGTTGGTCGCCTTCCTGGGGAAACACGCAGTGCTGGGAAATAATCATAGTCCAAGACCGCGAAATAAAGCATCAACTTAATTCCACCCTTCGCCCGAAAAATCCAGCTTCCTGCGCTGTTGTCAATTCGTCTGTTATTTTGGTGCTTACGGCGATAATGAAAAAATCTGGTTACTACAAAGGTGAAAGTCTCACTCAGTTCAGCGAGTGGTTTATGTATGATTTGGGGCTTGCATCACAAAATATTTGTCTGACGGCCCATAGTCTGGGAATTGGTTCCGTGATTGTTGCTGCGTTCGATCATGAGCGAGTCAGAAAAATTCTCAAGGTTCCTGAGGAATATAAGGTAGTAACAATGATTCCCCTCGGTTATCCCGCCCATGAACCATTGGCCCCGAAAAGACGCTCGATATCTGAATATACCCACTGGGATTATTTTTGCCGTTGAAATATCCGGCGGGTACTGATTTTTGGCCTCGATATTCCTCTCTGCTTTTCTCACTATTCAAGTTGCTTTCTGAATGTTAGAAATGCTTCTTCAAGATCTCGCAGTTCCTGACGCAGTTGAGTAACCTCCTCTTCGAGTTTTTCCAGTCTGGCGTCGATTAATGGTTCTGTCGCAAGGCGGGAAGGTACCGCCTGAGGCTGCGAAATCTCCTGGTTTGTTTGTTGTTCCCCGGAAAGTAGATGCATGAAACGACTTTCCTTGTGTCCAGGTTGTTTAGGAAGTTTTGCAACTAAACCCATTTCACACAAGTCATCAAGTTTTGTTTCAACTTCTGCTATATCGTTAAATTTTGCCAGACGTTCCGAGCGTCCACGCAACTCGCCGGGAGTCTGCGGGCCACGCAGGAGAAGAAGGCAGATGAGCGCGGCCTCTTTGCCGATAAGGTTGTTACGTTTGACGAAGTACTCTTCATATTTCGCAACCCGGGCTGCATCACTCTGGATAACAAGTTGTTGCGCCTTAAGGCTTTCAATCGCTCCTATAACGGTTTCTTCACCGTAATTAACGACCGGTTCACGATTTGACTTCTGGTTACATGCATTGAGCAGGGAGTTGAGCGATAGAGGATAATACTCCGGAGTTGCCATTGATTTTTCCATGAGACAACCAAGTACTCTTACCTCAACATCGTTCAACAGTTCCGCCATATTCAAAGCCTGTTCCTTCATCTATTGTTTGACACAATTTGCTAAAACCGGCGGGTTGCCGGAGACTGAATAGCCATCATACCTGTTAAAAGGTATTCATGCTATCATAATGATTGTATTTTTCTGCTTGAATGAATTACTACTGCTTGGAATGTGTTATGGTAAAAAGTGTAATTTCGGGCGGCGACAAAATCCGCATTGGAGGGCCCCAGGTGCCGGTTCCTCTGCTTGTATATAACCATGCCCCCGAAGGAAGTGTATAAAGCCCGTCCTGCATGGGATATTTGATTCCTGTTAGAAAATTGAAAGGAAAAATCTGACCGCGGTGGGTATGGCCGGAAAGCTGTAAATCAAAGCGTTTTGCACTTTCCTTATCGACTGAGGGACGATGTTTAAGGAAAATCGTAAAAGTTTGACTATTCTTTTCTCCAAGAATATTTTTTTCATCAAAAGTTGGCGCGAGAAGACTATCATCGTCCACTCCAACGAGTCTGATGCCCTCGGCAATGGTTATATCACTGTTCCGCAGCATAGTAAATCCGCTCTTTTGAAGAAAATCAAGACTTTGACCAAGGCCGACATAAACCTCATGGTTTCCAAGGACGGCAAATTTCCCCAAAGGTGGTGTAATTTGTTGCCATAAGCTGCTCAGCCCGTTCAAATGATTAAGCTGGGCATCAAGCACATCGCCAGTGGCAAGGAGAAGGTCCGGTTTGAGTTCATTGATCTGTTTGACTAAAGGTGCGAGAAACTCTTTGCCGTTCATCAGACCAAGATGGATATCTGAAACCTGGACAATGCGCAGGCCATTTATTTGCGGAGACAGGTTATGAGTGGCGAGGGGGACTGTGACAATGCTGATATTTTTGGCCTCTCGGTAACCATATAATCCTGCGATAAGCGTTATGGCAAGAACTAAAATGGCTGTCAGTCCACCTTGTATTTGAAGATTTGGCAGATGAGGGACTGTGGAGAGTAAAAAACGGTAGAAAAGTTTGATTGTTCCGAGGAAGAAGAACATGCTGAAAGCGAGAAAGACAAGTCCCATCCATACGTAGCCTATGATTGCCACAAATTTGGCGGCATGTGGACTGCCGCTACTCTCCAGAACATGCACAACAACTGGGGCAGCAATCATTACTATCATCCAGGACACAATAACAGCAATCATGAAACGATTTCCGGCAAACAGCGGGTAAACTCCACGGAAAACGAGGCAATGCATAGCTGTGTATATCGAGATGGCGATGGTTATGAAAAGATGCATGTTCGTGAATTATTTCCTAACGAGTGAATCTTACGCTTCACAGCATTTTTTGAATTTTTTCCCGCTGCCGCAGGGACACGGCGCGTTTCTGCCGGGCTTGTCTCGTGATTCCCGCATTTCTCCATCAATATAGAGCCACCCGTCATTATCTTTGATAAACCTGCTTTTTTCATGCAGGATAAACGTTTTTTCGTAAATCTTTGCTTTTGCAATGAATTCGACAGTCCCTTGACCTGTTGCGTCATTCTCATTTGTTTCGACAATTTGCAGACTGTTCCACTGCGGTATGGTGTCTGGATCAATTGAGGGCGGTCTGGTTGAAGGATGCCATGTTCTGAGAAGATAGGACACATCTCTGATTACATATGCAGTGTAACGGGAACGCATAAGCTCTTCCGGCGTAAATGACTGAATTTTGCCGGTTATGAGTCGTTTGCAGCAAAGAGCATAATCTTTTCCCGAACCACAAGGGCAATTGGGGGAAAATGAGATATTTTTTTTGTCTGCAGAAGATGGCAATGAAGGAAGAGTCATTTTAATCGCTCAGTTTCACACGTTATTTTCGGATAAGTTGGATTTTTAAGATAATATTACAAGATTACTCTAAACTTCCATATCAGGCATCTCATTATTTATTGGCTGGAATGTCCCAAATCCACTTTGAGAGTATTTATGTCAATTTTGCCAGTCAATTTTTATAACTTTTGTACAGTAAAAAAATATTTGCTGTATATTTTCTTGTAATGCTCATTCTTTCATGAACCTGAAAAAAAGAACTGAGGAAATGATTATGATCAAAAAATTGGTTTTGTGGCACAGTATTGTCGGAATGATATTTTGTGCGGGTAATACTTTTGCAAAAGAGATTCATCTTGAAGCCGGTGAGACATTTTACGATGGAGATCTTACGGTGACATGTGGCCAGCCGTCCCAAGCTGAAAAACCTTTATCGCTCAAGGAATGTCAGTACTGGGATGATTTTAAGAAAAAATGTCTCTATGAAAAAACGATATATACCTATAAAAATCTTAAATGTGTTGAAGAGTGTCAACACTGGGATTCTTTTCGTGGAATTTGTTACTTCACAAAGCAATGTTCTTTCCTTCCCAAGCAAAAATTCTTCGTCCAAACATCCTGCGATACGTTCGACAACTTCAGATCTCTTTGTGTCAGAACAAAAGATACACAAATCCGCCGCTAAACAAAAAAATATTCTCAATAATGGTGAATGCGTTTTTTCATGGGGACTCAGAAGCAAACAGCTCCTTGTTATTACGGCTATATTTTTTTTCTGTTAAAAATTATTTCCTGCTTTCCGCTTCACGTATTGAGGCTTGGCATCCTTCAGGATGTCCTGTTACTGTAAAACTGTAATATGAGTACTTGTTAATGGAGAAGATGACAATCCGCATAATTTGTTAAACAACATAAAATATCAACATCCATCTATGCCGAGATTTACGGAAAACTGTCCGGTGGTCATAAGCCGCCACTCTGAAACGTTTCAGGCGCAGGTTTTTTTTGTGAAAGACCATTCGAGATAAATCGCTTATTTTTTAAAAAATTAACGTAAAAGGAGTGAATGATGAATAACATTTTAAAACGTTCTTTAATCTTGGTATCCGTAGCTGTTTTTTTTCTTGTCAGTGGTCTAGCCGGTTGCAGTTCAGAAGGTCCCGCGGAAAAGGCAGGAAAAAAGATTGATGCGTCGGTTGATTCAATAAAAAAGAGCGTAGAGGAATTAAGCGACAAAGTCTCGAATAAAGGGACGGCCCAAAAAATTGGTGAAAAAATCGATGATTCGGTTGAGGTAATTAAAGAAAAGGCTGAAGAAATAGGAGATAAAATTTCTGGAAAAGGTCCAGCTGAAAAAGCCGGTGAGAAAATTGATGAAACGATAGAAAAGGTAAAAGAAGGAACCCAATCGGAAGAGAAATAACAATCTAAAGAAAAAACGATTAAATGAACTTACTGCAAAAAACCCGGGGATTTTATCTATAACTCCGGGTTTTTTGCGTAATAAACGTGGATTAGTTGGTCGCACGTAAAAAAAATTATAACAGTTCAAGCCCTGAAAAGAAGTAGGGAATTTCAAAGGCCGCGGTTTCCGGAGCGTCGGAACCATGAGTCGCATTTTCACCTATTGATGATCCGAATTCCCTGCGCAGGGTCCCCGGTTCAGCAGCAGCTGGATTGGTAGCGCCCATCAGGTCGCGCCATTTTTTGATGGCATCGGGAGCTTCGAGAACCATGACAAGACAGGGACCACTGCTCATAAAATCGGTCAGCTCACCAAAAAAGGGGCGTTCCTTGTGTACATGGTAGAAACCTTCAGCTTCGACTTTGCTTAAGTACAGTTTTTTTAGGCCTACAACTTTGAAACCTTCTGCGTAAATGCGAGCGAGAATTTTTCCGGCATTACCGGCGGCAAAGGCGTCCGGCTTAATTATGGCAAAAGTTCTTTCCATGATCTACTCCTTATCATCTGTTAGTTTATGTTCAAAAAAGAGGCGGAATTTTTAACACTGATAACTCTCAAAGTCAAGAAAATCGCTTTTTTGACTTTATTACAGATCAATGTTGCGTTGAGAGGAATAAAAATTCTCTACCTCCGAAATTCGGAAAGGCAGAGATCGACAACAGTCACATCAAGCAGATAGAGCTTGCCCTTGAATTTGAATCAGTGTTTTAACGCAACGTTTTGACATTGCAATAGAGGTTTGCGGCAGCCAGCTTCATAGAAAGAAGCTGGCTGCTGCTCGTTGCCCATGGCAAGAGTTGCTCGTGGACAGGGTCTGATTCTCAGATGAAAAAGTTTTGATGACTGAGCGGCAATATTCATGACGAGATCCAGCAGGCTTCTACGGCCAGACAATTGGCCGATAAACATGACCATGAATTGGGTCTAGCGATTGAAGGACCGGAATTTATTGCCACGATGATGGCATTTTGCAAGTGAGTCAAATTCATGTCTCGGAAGAAATGCAACAATTTGTCTGAGAATTGTGTCATGATACGCCCTGGCTCGGATCTCGTGTTTTTATTCTTGTTTCGGCAAAAATATTAAAACACAAGAAGCTCTCCTGGTCTTTATGTATTGGATTTTATGTACAATTTTATGAGACTACAATGATAAATGATAAAATCTGTCCGTAAAGCCCTCAAGTGTCTTGATAAGCTGAGTGGGATGAAAGGGTTTGGTAATATATCCATCCATGCCGTTGGAAATGCATGTTTCCCTGTCACCCTCCATGGCATGAGCCGTCATGGCGATTATCACTAGATGTTTACCCTTCAGTTTTTTCTTGAGGGAATTATAGAGGTCTTCTGAAAGCTCAGAGATAATCTTGTTGACGATATCGTTTTCAATATTTCTTATAACAGCAGTTGCTGACAAGCCATCCATGGTCGGCATTTGAACGTCCATAAAGATAACATCGAAATTGCCGGCTGCGATGGATTTCAATGCCTCCATACCATCTCCGGCTGTGGAGACATTGTGGAACTCTTTAAGAAAAGTTTCAGCAACTTCTCGATTTATTTCATTATCGTCCACAACTAGAATATTGAGTTTCATGGTGCTTTTGTTTGTTTGCTGCTGTCTGAACTCTTCTTTTTCGTTATTTTCTATCGGGAGATGTTTCAAGGGTATAACGAAATGAAAAGAACTGCCCCTGTTTATCTGGCTTTCAACCCATATCTTGCCGTTCATAAGCGAGACCAGTTGTTTACATATAGAGAGTCCCAGTCCCGTACCGCCATACTGTCTGGCGTATGAATTATCAGCCTGTTCAAAGCTGTTGAAAATATTGAAAAGTTTATCTTTTGCGATACCAATACCGGTGTCGATAATGTTGAAATGCATTGCGAGCCAGTCGTTGTAGCCGTTTAAATTTTCAAGCGTAACGGCGATTGTTATGGAGCCGTTATTGGTGAATTTGATGGCGTTGCCGACAAGATTGATGAGTATCTGCCTTAAGCGCATATCATCGCCGATAAATGTGGTTGGAAAAGCTTCTTGTTTGATAATGTCCAAACACAATTTCAGTCCTTTCTCCTTTGCCGGGACGTTCATTGTGGAAAAAATTCCTTCGAGCAGTTGATGTAGATCGAAAGCTGTGTAGGAAAGCTGAAGCTGGCCAGCTTCCATTTTAGAAAAATCAAGAATGTCATTAAGTAATCCCAGCAGACTCTCGGCAGACTGTTGCACGGAAAGCAGGAACTGGTATTTTTTCTTTTCATCCTTGATGCGCATGGCGAGATCGGTCATACCGATGATGGCGTTCATCGGTGTCCGTATTTCATGACTCATATTGGCAAGAAATTGAGATTTTGCCTTGCTCGCTGCTTCAGCAGAATTTTTGGCGATTCGCAGTTCCTTTTCAGCTTTTTTCAGTTCGGTTATTATCCTTGCTTCAGCTATTAAAAATATAATGTTGTTATGTTCATCTTTTACAGGATTGAGCGAGAAATCAGCTTCAACAAGGTTCCCATGTTTATCGACATGGCTTGTTTCATAACGGACAAGTTCTCCTTTTTTTGCTTTGATTATTGCCTCTCTCAACGATTCCTTGGCTTTCTTTGAGTGAGTCCACCAAGGGGTTTCCTCGAAAGGCTTGCCTTGTACCTGTATCTCGGTTATTCCGATAAAATCCAAGGCTGTTTTGTTTAAACCTATGACATTACCATCTGTGTCCAACATGCCGATAAACTGATAGGTGTGATTAAATATGGCTTTAAGTTTCTGTTCACTTTTTCGGAGGGCATTCTGCGCCTCTTTTCGTTCCTCTATTTCAGCATTAGCTCTGTTGATTTCATTTTGAAGGTTCTGATGTAAAGTTTGGATCTGCTCGACCATTGTTGAAAAATCTTCGTTGAGCGTTTGAAGTTCGCGAATATTGCATGTGCAACAGGTTTTCCCGTAATTTCCTTGAGCAAAAGTTTTGGTTCTTTCAGAAATGTCTATGATAGGTGCACTGATTCTCCTTGAAATACGGTTTGTGTTGTAAAGAAGGTAAAAGAAAAAAATCACATAGAAAACAACCATTCCACCGATTGCGGTGTAACCTATACGTTTGGCGTTATTATCCAGTCTTTTGATTGGCTTGAGTATTTTATTGCGGTTGGTTACAACAATAAGTTTCCAGCCTGTTAATGGTTCTGTTGCCTGGGATAACAAATAATGCTCACTTCCAATCAAAAGTTCCACTAGCGATGAGTCATTATTCAAAAGCTCGGTAATTATTGCGTCGGCATCTGGTATTTTTATTTTGTGCAGGTTGTATTCTTCCGGTTTGAAGGTATCCTTTCTCACCTTCTTTTTATAAACATCCTCGCGAAGTTCTGTTAATCCAAATAAATGTTCAACTTCCGTAGGCATCGCCATGATGGTTCCTTTTCCATCGACAATGAAAGCTTTGGCTTCCCATGGTAGTTGGAGGTTAAGAATATTATTCAGAAATTTATTTATGGTAATATCGATGCCAGCCACACCTTCAAGAAAATGATCATTATAAATCGGGACAACACAAGACATCATCCAACCTTGACCGGCTGGATCCAGGTATGTCTCGGTCCAAACCGGTGTCCGGTTGGGATTATGTTTGTCATCGGCAAGGTAGTAGAAATTGAATTCAGGTATATTCATATCCGGGGTGAACTGCTTATAAACATTATCTATGAAAGGATAATAGCGGTTCATCGAGTCAAACGTATTAAGATAAACGGCAACAATATTTTTGTTTGTTTTATAAACGTCCTTGAAAATAGGATCGAGGGCCGCACTTCGTTCAGCTTTTTTTCTTGCAATTGAATTTATTGGTGTCAGGCAGGAATAAAAAAGAGAGGTACCCCCGTAGTTGTTAATTTGATAAAATATTCCATTTTGGGCAAAGGCAAATTGAGGTCGATCTGCGGTAGGAAGAGGGAAAAAATCCTGATGGTCAAAAAAAAATGTTGTCTGATTTTGAAGTATTTGTGCTATGGCCGTGATTGAAGCCAATTCATGTGATAGGATACTGGATTGGTCGTCAACAATCCCTTTGAG
>QKJV01000192.1 GCA_003249165.1 Desulfobulbaceae bacterium
AGCTGTGCCAACTGCCCGGTAAGAGAGTTAACGTCATTTACGGCCGAACTGATGTTGACACTCAGCTCGCTTGTGGTATCTGCCAGTTCAGTTGCCATGCTGCGCAATTGATTAACAAGGACTTCGGCATTCTGAACCATTACGGAACGAGTGGGTATATCTTCCGGATAGGACGCCAGGTCCTGCCAGCTGGCCCAAAATTCACTCATCAACTCGTTAACTGCAAGTCCGGGAACCTCGTTAAATGTCGTCTCGACCATTCCCATTGATTTTTGCTGCGCTTCCAGATTGCTCAAAGTGGAATTCTGATCGGTCAATCGTTTCACCATGAACTGGTCATAATGGCGGTAGATCTCGATTCCGCGCACACCATTGCCGAAAAACCCGTTCCCTTCAGGCGAAGAGATTGCTGCGCCCAATGTCAGGGTTTGCCTGCTATAGCCGGGAGTATCGACATTGGCAATATTATGACCCGCCACGGCAACTGCCTGCTGATGCGCAAGCAGCGCCTCTTTGGCAGTATTTAATATCTGGGAAATACCAGCCATTATCAAACCTCTCTGCTTACCCGTGCAGGAAAGGAATGATATCTCTGCTTCACACCCCGCATACCGTAAACGCTTTTATTGGTCATCTCGCCACAGATAAGCGAAATAGCATCATTCAGATACCCGAGCGTATCACTTGCAAACCGCTTGTTGATAAGGTTATTGCTGCTTATTTTCTCGCGCAGTATCGCAAGCTGGTCCCGATATTTTTTTACGACGGAGATCTGATCGCTGGTCATAAAAGGTATCAGTTCGGAAAGTTTGATCATTTTTTTCTTTTTATGTGATTCAGCCGGTAAAACCCGGCGGGCAACTTCCTGTAAAGAATGATCCAGCTGGGCAATCTTTGCCAATTCGCTCTCCTTTTTCCTTGTCAGCAATATCAATGACGGCACATCCATGTTAATCAATGCATTTTTTTCCTCTTCGAGGATAGTCAGGAAACCAGAGGAAATACTAATCTGCCTTTTCAGGATATCGAGAATAAGCGGAAGAGGAAATATCTGTCCGTCAAGTCGTTGTTCCTCATAATTTTCGATCTGTGCTTGAGATATCGCAGACTGTGCCTTCATGATTGTCCGTCCTCGCCGCCATTTGGTTGAATTGCCCGGCTTAATTGCTGGTATAGAAGCTCACCGATGCCTGTTCCCTTGCCATGGGCCCATTCTTTAGTCATTTCTTCATCAAGCATCGATTGATATATTTTTTCCCCATAACTTTTTTGAAAAAGGCCATCATCAGGAACACTCTGACGCATCTCTCCGAGGATTTGGTTGAGCAGAATTGCTTCAAAGTCCTTGCAGGCGCCTTTCAACTTCTTTTTCTCCAATTCCGCCGCTAACTGCTGTTCATTTTTATTATCGATCGATCGCAATGTTTTCTGAAATTGTATTGGTGATACGGCTATATTTTCCATTAAATAATCTCCAGATCGGCTTCAAGGGCTCCAGCTGCCTTGATTGACTGCAGAATAGCGATGAGATCTTGCGGCGTTACTCCGACGCCGTTCAAGGCATTAACAAGGTCACCGAGAGTCACTCCGGAGTTAAGCGTGACAAGCCTGTTTTCCTGATCTCGAGCGGTGATATTAGAATTTGTAACAGGCGAAGACAGAGCCAGATTGTTGGTCACCTGGACACTCATGTTACCGTGGGCAACGGCAAGCTCTTTAATTTTGACATCCTTGCCCATAACAATAGTCCCTGTTCTTTCATCGACAACAACCTTCGCCGCACTGTCGGGGACAACCTCCAGATTTTCAATAGCCGCCATGAACGCTACTTCACTTCCAGCGAATTTTTCCGGGACTGTGATATTCACGGTGGCACTGTCTTTAGCGTTGGCGTAGTGGCCGTCCAGCAGACTATCAATAGCATTCACTGTTCTTGACATGGTGGTAAAATCCGGGGAATTGAGATGGAGGATAATCTCCTGCTTGCCAGCAAAATTGACAGGAACTTCTCTTTCAACTGTAGCACCGTCTGGAATGCGTCCGACAGTCAGATGATTTGCTTGAACCCGATCATTGCCGCCCGTATCAAACTGAAACCCGCCAATACTGACCGGCCCCTGTCCAATGGCGTAAACTTTCCCGTCAAGAGCTTTAAGAGGGGTTGCGATTAATGTTCCTCCCTGCAACGATTTAGCATCACCCAAGGTTGATAAAGTCACATCAATAGTCTGCCCGGTTTTGACAAAAGGGGGCAGAGTTGCTGTTACCATAACGCCGGCAACATTTTTCACCTTCACTTCATCTTTGTTGACATGGACACCCATATTTTCCAGCATGTTAACAAGCGACTGGCTGGTAAAAGGCGACTTGTTTCCATCTCCTGTCCCGTCCAGACCAACAACAAGGCCATATCCAAGAAGTTGATTGGACCGAACCCCTTTCACAGAGGCAATATCTTTCAGTCGTACAGCCTTCACATCGGCGCCTATACTCAGCAGGACAGCCACTGTTGCTACCATTATGAAAAACTTTAAAAATCTCATATTGTCACCTCGACATCAGCGAATGTGTTTTGGACTTTTTTATACAGCAAACGCTGTGCCTTACTGCGAATAATCCTGCTCAAAATTAAATTGATGAAATAACAAAAGGATAGGACGCGCTTATCGTGGCTCATTATATCAATCAAAGAGGGCAGGGAAAATTTTTCCCACTCTGATCGCATTGCGGACTCCAAACGATTAAAATGGCCAGAGGATATCCACTCCCCTTGCAAGCCAACCTGGCTGCTGTTTGTCGCTGAGAACACCTGTCCCGCTATATTCAATCCGGGCATCAGCAATTTTGGTTGACTGAATTGAATTTTCTGGTGAAATATCCTGTGGTCTGACAAGACCCGTAAGAATAATGAACTGTGTTTCATTATTAACCCGAATTTCCCGGTATCCCTGAAGCACAAGATTCCCTTCCATGGTGACATTAATAACCCGGGCCGAAATTGTTGCAGTTACCGTGCTGTTTCTCTCGGTGGTTCCTTTTCCTTCAAAGTCATTCTGCAGGTCCACCTTCAGACTGTTGCTTGATGGGGTAAAATTGGCGTTTTTCTTGCTCAGCCATTTTTCAAAACCGAAAAACTGAGTAATACCTCCTGCAACGCCGGACTCCCTTTCTGTTTTGGTTCGTGCAGTTTTTGACCCATTAGATGTTTCAACAATCTCAACTGTAACGATATCCCCAACCCGGCAGGCACGATTATCTTTATACAAATCCATGGCCTGTTCGGAAAAAAGTGAACCCTCCTCCGGTGTCAGCTGGTTCTGGCGAACCTCCGGCAAACTATACCGGTCTGGCAGGGTAGTGCGGACTGAATCAGATGAAGAAACACAGCCGGTCAGCAGAATCGCACCGACGAGGCCGCTTGCAAAAAATTTCAAAAAAAAACCATTTTTTTTCATATCATTACCTAATCTACAGACTTAACTTTTCGGACTTAAAGAACTCTTTTTATTCTGCCTAAAGATCTACCTCTACCAAACTGCTATCCACCACCCTTGCCTGTAAAACCCGCCGGCTATTGAGATTTTTTACACGGACAATCTCACCAATGGCACCCGCGTTTTTCACCTCTCCCGGAGCGGA
Organism: Desulfobulbaceae bacterium; assembly: GCA_003249165.1. Lineage (GTDB taxonomy): Bacteria > Desulfobacterota > Desulfobulbia > Desulfobulbales > SURF-16 > SURF-16. The sequence continues at coordinate 3,640 of QKJV01000192.1, forward strand.
AACCTGTAAACCACCGCTTCTGGCAATAATCGTAACCAAGTCACCTCGGGATACAACAGGGGGACTTTTAAGAAGATATGAAAAAATTATGTCCCCGGCCCGCAGAGACTTCGTAAGTTGTTTACCTATAGCTTTTTCGGGGAGATTTATCTGATTATCGCCGAGCATGGAGATATCACGGAAATCAGTTTCGATATCCTCAGCGCTGAGGGGAGTTCTGCGTGCAATGGAATGGGATGCGAGAACGACCGTACCCCAGAACTGGATATTACCGTACATTTTAATTCTATCACATTCATTGCCGTCCACCAGGAGAACCACAGAAACAAATTTTTTCCCCGGTGTTGCGCAGAGCACCGGATTAAGGAGACGATATGACAACTTCCCTTCCGGTATAGCAACGGCTTCAGGCTCACACGAAAAGTCAGTGACACGAAAATCCTTGATATGAGAAGGGATGTTTTCTTTCATTATTCCTGAAAATATTTCCTTAAAATCCTGCAGCATTATTTTTTTCTGGGTTAAAGCCTCAACCGGTTCAGCGAAATGCAGCAGAGAGAAACAGACCAGCATGATTACAAAAAAAATATTACGCATAGTTTCATCAACTAACCAGATTATTTGAAATTTCAAGAAGTTGATCAGCGGTAGTGACACCCTTTGAATTTGATTCATAAGCCCGTTGGGTGATGATAAGATTAACCATCTCTTCGGTGACGTTAACATTTGATGTTTCCAACGTCCCCTGCGCTATTGTCCCCAAACCGTTTGTTCCGGGATTTTCTTCTCTGGGATCACCTGATGCATCGGTTGGAAGAAAAAGATTGCTGCCCACAGCCTTCAAACCGGCAGGGTTGATAAAATCATGAATGGTTATCTGCACCGAAGCAATTGTCTGCTCAGCTGAATCCATTGCAGACAACAGCCCGCTTGAATCAATCTGTATCGTTGTTGCTTCTGGAGGAACTGCAAACTCCGGCTGCAACCGGTCACCATTGCTTGTAACGATATAGCCATCCGAGTCAATTTTAAAGGAGCCGGCCCGGGTATAATATTCAATGCCATCCCTGACAATTTGAAAAAAACCGCGCCCTTCAATGGCCCAGTCCAGTTCATTGCCAGTCTGTGAATAATCTCCCTGAGTAAAAATCTTATACACTGCCGTGGATCGGACACCCATGCCCACCTGGATCCCCGTTGGTACCTGTCCTCCCCCAACAGTCTCCGCCCCCACAGCTCGTAACGAAGAGTAAAATAGATCTTCGAACTGGGTCTGGCTTTTTTTAAAGCCGCCGGTATTGACATTGGCGAGGTTGTTGGAAATGACATTAAGCTGAAGCTCCTGGGCGTTCATCCCCGTTGTGGAAGTATATAGTGCTCTAATCATGTTAATCTCCTAACTTTTTTTGCTTCTTAACTTGCCAGTTTACCGACAGTGCTGATTGCTTTGGAATCAATTTCGGTAAAAGAACGAATCACCTTCTGCTGCATTTCGTAAGCTCTTTCCAGATCAATCATACCTGTCATTTCACTGATTACGGAAACATTTGAAGTCTCAAGAAAACCCTGTCTGACTGTAATGTTTTCGGCAGGCTGTTCTTCTGCGCCTTCGTTTTTTACTCTAAACAAATTTGTTCCCTGTTTTTCGAGATCAGCCAGGTTTTCAAAGGCAGCGATATCAAATCGCCCGGCATTTTCTCCATCAACAGTCAAACTCCCATCAGTTGCTACTGACACTTCATTGCCATCAATATTGCTATTAATGACAATCGGCCCACCATCTCCTAAAACCAGATACCCATCAGGATTGATCAATTGCCCTTCATCATTGAGAAGAAAATTGCCGGCTCTGGAATAACGAATTCCATCCGGTGTCTGCAGTTTAAAGAATCCATTTCCACTGATGGCGAAATCCAATTGATTGCCCGTATCCTTCACTGAGCCTTCCTGGTGATTTGTCAATATCTTCAAAGCCTTGCCAACGCGCTGTCTATCCTGATTATTTGTATAAAGCATCTCCCAAAAGGTAATATCTTCCTTTTTGTAGCCAGGGGTATCGACATTAGCCAGATTATTGGTAATCTGGTTCAGTCGCTGAGTCTGCGCGAGCATTGTTTCCGTACTCTCAATGAGACCTAAACGATTCTGAATATACATAAATCCTCCGGAAAGTTATTTTTTCGCAAATTAATGCAACTCATGTGCCATGGGAAAAGCCCCATAGGTCAAACGGATTTATGCGGGAAAACCAGGAGGGAAAAATAAGATAATTATTTAATAAAATTAAATAATTATCTAGAACAAACCCCGGCAAAATTTATCCGGCAGAAACTAAGGTTTTTTAGCGAAGGAAACATTGTAGCAGGGGAAGAATTTTCCTGGTTGCATCAGGTCTTGTATTTCTGATTGATCCGATAGATAAAAGCAAGGATTTCGGCAACCACGAAATAAGTTGATTCGGGAATTTCCTCATTGAGTTCTAGACTGGAGAGCACCTCTACCAGATCAGCATCCTCGTGAATGGGAATCTTATGCTCGCGGGCAAGCTCCAGAAAGCAGACCTGCTCCTTTCCCGATAATCTTCGGAGAGGCATCCCTGTCTTTATCATAGCGCAGGGCTACGGCTTTTTTCTGCCGTATTTGCTTGTCTAAACGTTTTCTTTGGATCATTATGGGAATTGCCTAAAAAAGAAATTCTTTCTTAATTTGACTGAAAAGACAAGAAACTTCCAATGAAATTTACAAATCTTTTCCACGCTCGACTGAAAAAACGGTATAAACGGTTTCTTGTTGATGTATATCTTGATAATGGAACAGAATTAACTGCTCATTGTCCAAATACAGGAAGTATGCGGGGCTGCCTTGCAGCTGGTAATCCTGTCTTGCTGTCTTACTCGGATAACCCAGGCCGGAAATATCCCTATACGCTTGAAATGATACAGGTTAACCAATACTGGGTCGGAGTTAACACAGGCCGGACCAATTATCTGGTCCGAGAAGCCCTGGAAAATGGTATTGTTAGCGACTTGGGCCTGATTGATCAAATCCGGCAGGAAGTTAAAGTGTCGGAGAACAGCAGACTGGATTTTCTTCTCAACATCGGCGAGGAAAAGCTGTATATGGAAGCAAAAAACTGCACGCTTGTCGAAGATGGAAAGGCCATGTTTCCGGATGCAGTCACCTCAAGGGGAACGAAACATCTGCATGAGCTGGCTCAACTCGTTAGCAGCGGAAACAAGGCAGCTGTTTTTTTCTGTGTGCAACGTATGGATTGTGGGGTATTTTCACCCGCAGCCCATATTGATCCCCTTTACTCGCAAACACTCTCCGAAGTGCATAACCTGGGGGTAAAAATTCTTGCCTACCAGGCTCATGTCAGTCCAGAAGAAATCAAATTAACCCATGCGTTACCGATCCAGCTGGCCTGATGTTACTTTAAAAGAGTATAAAAATGACTACCGATAATAAAAAAGCTGTTGTGTTGCTCAGCGGCGGCCTTGACTCCACTACTGCACTGGCCATAGCCATGCATGCAGGATATGACTGCTACTGTCTCAGTTTTTCCTATGGACAACGACAATCCGTTGAACTTACACGAGCAAAAGAGAATGCCCAGCGTATGGGAACTGTTAAGCATCTTATTCTGCATCTTGATCTTGATAAAATCGGCGGCTCAGCCTTAACCAGCGATATTCCTGTTCCGAAAAACAGGAGCACCGTTGAAATGAATGAAAAAATTCCGGTAACATATGTTCCCGGGCGAAATACTATTTTTCTGTCCCATGCCATAGCTTGGGCTGAGGTTCTTGGTGCCTTCGATCTTTTTATCGGCATAAACATTCTTGACTACAGCGGGTATCCCGATTGTCGCCCGGAATATCTTGCCGCATTTGAAAAAATGGCAAATCTAGG
>QKJV01000375.1 GCA_003249165.1 Desulfobulbaceae bacterium
CAACAATACGACAAAGGAAATAATTATTGAAACAACACACAGAGAGAGCGCCATACTGTCTCCACCGGGGGTATTAGTATACTCATAAATTGCCAGAGGAATAGTCTGAGTGACTCCCGGAATGTTACCTGCCAGAATAATGGTCGCACCGAATTCACCAAGGCTTCTGGCAAACATCAGAGTCATCCCTGCGAGCAGCGCCCGTCCGGAAAGCGGGAGGATAATAGTGAACAGTGTATCCCACCACCTTGCCCCCAGCGTCCTGGAAGCCTGAATATACCGCTCGTCTATTTCCTCCATACCGGTGCGGATGGACCGCACCAGCAGCGGAAAACCAACAACAGCCGAGGCGATAATCGCTCCTTTGAGAGTAAAGATTATACGAATTCCCATTGATTGCAATATTGGCCCTAACAAACCGGAACGACCAAAGAGTAACAACAGAAGATAACCAACCACGACCGGAGGGAGGACCAACGGAAGATTGACAACACCTTCTACGATGGATTTTCCTGGAAGACGGACAAAAACCATAAGATAGGCTATGGCAAAGCCGAATGGTACGGAAATCACGGTCGCCACGGTTGCCACCTGGGCCGATAACCATATCGCCTGCATATCCTGCGGAGAAAGAGCTACCATTTCATCACCCAAAATACCATTTAGTTACCAGACATTTATTAATGGTTTTCATTTAAGCCGCCATTCGTCACTACATTAAAACCATATTTCTCAAAAATTTTTACGGCAACAGGGCTGGCCAGGAAATCATAGAATGCGCGTGCGCTTTTATTTTTCTCTCCCGTAAGGGTGAGGCCCATCGGATAGGAAATCGGATCATGTAATTCAGCGGGAACCGTATAGATAATCACCGCATTTTTGGCAAGCATGGCATCTGTTTTGTAAACAAAGGCAGCATCCACTTCACCCCGGTCTGCATAAAGTAATGCCTCACGAACATCCTTTGCCATTACCAGCTTATTTTCAGTTGCCAATTTTTCATAAACACCTGCATCACGCATGGCCTTCTCGGCATACTGGCCTGCCGGTACACTCCGAGGACTGCCCAAAGCAATCCTCTCCATCTTTTCGAGATCGTTGAGCGAAGAAAAGGCGATCTGGTGAGGAGCAACAATAACAAGACTGTTTGTCACAAGATCCCGAACTGTTTTCGTCGCTATTTGTCCTTCAGTTGTAAGATAATTCATCCACTTTGGGTTTGCGGACACGAAAAGGTCTGCCATCGCACCTTGAGCCACCTGCTTGGCAAGGGAACCGGAGGAACCGAAATTGGGCAGCATGGTAACACCCTTATTTCCCGCTACAAAAGCTGCATCAATCTCTTTAAACGCTTCCGTCATGCTGGCGGCCACCGACAAATGGACTTCGTCAGCGTATCCGGACAGCACACTCCCAATAAAAAAGTGGAAGAAGGCAACAAGTGCAATAATTTCTTTTTTCATAACTGTCTCCATTAATTTATTTCTTTTCCTCCCGCCTATTTGAGGACAATCCCTTTTAATTCACGGCCAGGATTACACTGGAGGCTTTGATAATTGCTGAAGCTTCGACTCCAACGGCAAGACCCAGGGATTTTCGACTGCCGCAGGTAATAACAGCAGTCACTGTACTGCCACCGGGCAAATCAATGGTCACCACATCATTAACCACACCTTCATCAATATTACTGATAATCCCTGTGAGAATGTTACGAGCCGACAGCTGGTTTTTCTGGAGCTTCCCCCCCAACATTACAGACGATGCTTTCACCATTGCGAGAGCCTCAACACCCTGAGCCAAGCCAAGACGCTGCACACTGTTGTTGGTTATGACAGCAACCACAGTGTCTCCTCCTTTCAACGCGACGGTAACTATGCTGTTTACTGCGCCTTTTTCCACATCTGCCACTTTTCCGGCCCACACATTTCTGGCGCTGACTTTCATCTCAATTCTCCGTAAGGTCTTAAGTGTATTAAAAGCCTCTTCCGGTTGATCGCCGAAAAAAGTCATAAAAGATTTCAATTCTCGGCGGAGCATACGAACACGCTGTAAAAGCAAACGGCCCTCTTCGGTAAGGCTAGTTCCACCACCTCCGCTTCCCCCTACCTGACGCGACAACAATGCACTTGGCGAAAGATTGTTCAGGGTCTCAAGCTGCTCCCAGGCCGACTTGTAGCTTATACCAATTTCTTTTGCCGCCTGATTGATAGAACCGCAAACGTCTATTTTTTCGAGAAGTGTTAGGGCAGGATTTTCACTGCCAGGCCATGCAAGGATATGATGGAGCCCGTGCTCCATTCCCATCCCCTGCTGCCTGTTTTTGATTTTCACCTTGTGACCTCACTGCAAGCGTTATCCCAATTTAGAATAACGAAAAATAAAACAAATAAAATTTTATCATGCAAGAATGCAATCGCTGTACCAAATAATTTATTACAGGCCAATTTGCAGCAAAAAGCAGGAATTGCCTGAAACGAAATAAAATTTTATCAATGAAACAAGTAAGATATGTTTTTTGACTCAGAGCAGAAATCCCAAGTCATTTATTACAACCAAAACGCAAGCCCAAAAACATATATGTAACAAATTCGACCTAATTGTCATATGTCGGACAAAAAAGATAAAAGCCAAGCATTTATATCTCCGACAAGGTTTTTTTCAATATGTATTTTAATACGTAACGGGAGCTGATATTGACAACCAGACCTTCAATTTAAAATCATGTACCCATGGCCATTTCTCAAAAAACTCCCCCTTTTTATTGACTTAAAATGGTGCCCGTGTTCTTAAATTAAATATTTTCCAGCGTAGTTTATTGAAAAATTTTCTTTTTTTTAAGTTGCCGACTGCATGGACATCAACTATTTTCACAGAGCAATCAATAAAATGACTTGGAGCAAGTTTGTTCACCCAGAAGGGAGCTATACTAAAAGGACAGTTTCCGGCACATACCGTTAAGTACATTTTTTTAACCGATCGAATACATTTGACGGATAAAAGGATTTCATGAAAAATGGTTTGGAAAGCAAACCCGAAGAATACGGTTCCAGCTCTGGTGGATGGTTACAGCTTGGTTGATATTTTCTGTCGCGCCGGTGCCGCATTATTCCAGAGGACTCAGCGCTAAAAAAATAAAAAACATGCAGAACAAAAAAAATTTCCCGCAGAAGCTCACCGCCTTGCTGATTTACGGCAGACCTCCTCTTGTTCTAGGAGGTATGTTGTGTGCCATCGCAGTGATGTGGAACCGCAGCTTTCCCCTCTATCTGACAGGGGTCTTTCTTTTGTTAATTTCCATGAGCTTTGATGTTGTCGACGGATGGTTTGCATCCCGTTATCCACCCCATGCCACCATGGCCAACCTGGTGGACCGGGTCATGGACAAAATAGTGTATGCTATTATCTTTCCCCTCGTTTCCGTCGGCATGATGTGGCGGCTTATTTTTTTCGAATCAGCATACACGAAGCCGGAAATTCTCCATGCCATCCTCGTCCTGGTGTTGTGTATAACAGTGCTGGTCAGAGACAGTTTTGCTCATTTCATGCGGGGCTGCGCGCTCCAGAAAGGATTTGAAACCGAAGCCGTGGAATTCACCCGTCTCAGAACGATGGTCGCGGCACCGGTAGGAGTTCTCCTCTATATATACGCCTTTTATCTGCCGGGAGAAAGCGATTCGATAGTTTACCATTTTATTTCCTGGCTGGCCAATCTCCCGCGGCGAACATACTTCATCATTGAGATTATCTTTCTTATCATCAACTTCGGCTCAATTGCAGGTCTATGCAGAAAATACGGGACGCTCCTTCTCGATGAGGTATGTCATGAAGATGATTTGTTACGGCGGCGGATACTTTCTTTTTTTCCCAACGCCTTGACGGTTTTTAACGCGCTCATGGGCATCCTGGCCGTACTTTTCACCCACCAGGGTCTGATACGTCATGCATATCTCTTTCTCGTCGGTGCTGCTATTTTTGACAAGCTTGATGGGGCTCTTGCCCGCAAGCTCGGCCTGACCGAGCCATCGCCCAACCAGAAAACGAAACGGGGAATCACCCTTGGTGGACTGCTCGACGACATCGCCGATGGAATCAGTTTCTGTATGGCTCCAGCGCTGATTTTCCACATGACGTTAGCCGACTACCCCATTCCCGGACTGGCTCAATCCTGGACTACAGTGGTCGCAGTCGCCTATTTTTTTCTCGGCATTACCCGGCTCATCTATTTTACTTTTGACCGGACCCCGATCCCCGGTTTCTTCAAAGGAATGCCCACCCCAGCGGCAGCCTTGCTTGTTGTTGCTCCTTTGCTCATGTTTAATCAGGCAGCTGAAGCATCCATGCCAACCGCACCGTTCTGGTCGATTTTCTGTTTTTCACTTATGGTTATCGCTTCTTTTGCAATGAATCTCTACCCTGTACACTATCTCCATATAGGGCGTTTCATGGACAGCAACCCATGGTTCGGACGTTTCAACATGTTGCTCCTGCTTGTGTTTCTCTTCACTCCTTATTTCGGCTATGTTGCCCTGCTCTACCTGCTCCTCTACCTGGCCTCACCAATTTTCACTCGACGAATGGAACCCGTACAGAAAAAAAAATAAGCCGGGCCTGGCTCTTTCTCCAAACCATTCCCCTGCTGGCAGGCGATGTGACATCCATGTTTGGTTCTGACTTGAAGCGATACGCTCGTCTTCATGCTCATTATGAGCTGAGCTGTCCACCATGTGGACGCTTCCTTTTTATGCTTATTCATTCCAACTTTTACCCCAGCATATAAATTATTAAACTGAGGAATAGTTAATTTGAGACGGACTGGCAAAAAACGGATATAAGGGGAAAAGCCTGGGAAAACTTCTCTGGGAACTCTGTTTTGATTTTAGTGCGCATAAATGGTGCTGCACGAAAAGAAACGCATAAAAATCTGATCTGTGATCGGGAAACAGTGGATCGCGGGGAAATAAAGTGATGCCCTCATCATGGGCATACTTCAAGTTCCTCCACAGCGGCAAGAAAACTCCGGAGTTTTAGATAGAACAGAAACTATGCCCATAAAAAATTTTAGAGCTCTACCAGATCAAAATCCTCATCATATGCAGACGGGACATACTCCATCAGACTTTCAGGATACTCCTTTTCAGAAGCCTGTATATTGTAGAGCACATTATTAAATGCACATTTCTCATCTTGCCAAAGATGGCAACCGGCACCTTCGCAGGTTCCGCCGTAATATGGACACTCTTTCATTTAGGGACCTCCATAAGTGGAACTGCTACACTTCTTTTCAGGCCAACAGCATTTCTTGAATTGTCCGCAATCTGACGTACTTCTTCACCGGACTATTTATTTCTCTTCATTTATGATCACTAAGACAATACAATGCCGTTACATGTTCCACCTTTTCCGACTCCGTATCATCGTATTCCTTTCAGCAACGCACGGAGCAACAGAAAATGATATAAATCATATCAGAGGGAAAAAGTATTTTACAAGAAAATTAATAACTAAAAAAAAGCAATTACGAATTCAGTTTGTTTTATATGATTTCCCTCCAGCACATCAAAATTTTACCCTCCAGGATCAGCCACCATGTCTGCAAATAAAGCAAGCGAGACATCTCGGTACAAGTGCTCACCCCCCAAGGGATGGGATCGAGAATGAGAGAACGGGCTTATCGGTCCCCGTGTCACGTTCCTCAACTTTTCCGGCAAGTTTGGCCAGCGCATCTGCCAGAGCTGCGGTTGTCTCGTCATCGAGCAGTCTGGCAAACGACTCCTTTTCGCCGCTCAACTCAATGGTAATGCTGATCCCGCCATGCGCCGCGCCGGTGGTAACCGCAATCGCCGACCGGTTCTTGAGTTTCTTCAGGCTCATGGTAAAGAGCTTGAACACCACATACTGTACCAGTGACGGATTGTTGTGGATGACTGGCAGCCCTTCGCCCAGATTGATGGCAAGCTCGATCTCACGCAACCGGGCAAATCTGCGCAGAAACGTCAGCTCCTCGGTGAGCAGGTCATTTATCTGGAACATGGAAACCGGCGTATCGAGCCGATGGGCAAAGCCATTCAGATGGGTTGCCATATCCGTCGCCTGACCAACCCGGCCCTGAATGGAATTGACAACCCGCTGCAGTTTGCTGACCAGCATCTCGTCGCTGATCATCC
>QKJV01000442.1 GCA_003249165.1 Desulfobulbaceae bacterium
CCCCCAGATTCAACACACCATGTTCCGCCATATCCAGCTTTGCGGATATCCGCAAGTTCGACATCCTCGCCTTCCTCGCGTAAAGTATCGAGAACAGATTTCTGCGCCAAGCCGCCAAGAAGCAAACGGGTTGAATCTGCTTTAGGATCGCAACCGACAACCATGACCTTCCGGCCCATTTCCACGAGTCCTGCAACAGTGTTCTGGGTCGTAGTTGATTTGCCGATACCGCCTTTTCCGTAAATTGCCACTTTTCTCATGATATCCTCCATATGTTTTAAATTGCTGCTGACGGTGTCAGCATAAAACCGATTTTGCGGTAATTGCATTTTTGTTATATTGCCGCATTCATTAAAAGGTTTGCTTAGCCGACTGAAAAAGCGGCTCGTGACCAAGTCGCGTTTCCTGCCGGGTAGTAATGTTGTTTTGCTTTTTCTTATGGCAAGAGGTGTGCCACAAAGTGCGAATAATAAAAAATATAAATAAATCAATATATTATGTTGTATGTAGAGGCGCAGGGGATGCTTGGATGGCAAAAATGTAACTGTTGCTTTTGTCTTGAAGATGACAAAAAAGAAGTTTATTGTTCAAATTTGTAGCATGTTGGTGTTGAGATGCTTATCCTTAAAATATAACAAATAGGTAAGATTATGATTTGTAAATTTTACACAATTGGTTTTAAATGTGGAACAAAAGTGGTTGTTTTTGTATTTTCCTTATTTATTTCAGTATGATACGTTAAAATGTCTTAGCAGTGTTGCGATGGAATGTATATTGCTTAATTCTCCGACAGGCTATTTTGATAAGAATTTTTTTTGGCATTGGAGTTAAAATGACGGATTCAACTAATTTAACTACTCCCGGAAAGAAGTCAATAGAAGCTCTTGAGCTCCAGGCTTTAAGTGAGATTTCGCAGTTAATCGGTTCGGCAATACATCTCGATACGACATTGGGGAAAATTTTGCGTATTGTGCATGATATTCTCCGTATGGAACGGGCTACCCTGCTACTGCTGGACAAAACAGGTGAAAAATTAACCATACGGGCCTCGTACGGTTTGACGGTTGAGGAGGAACAGCGAGGGGTATACGGTCTCGATGAGGGAATTTGCGGTCAAATTTTTAGTACCTGCTCTCCTTTTGCTGTGCCTGATATCCAGAGTGAGCCTCTTTTCCTTAACAGAACAGGCGCGCGATCTTCAATAAATAAGGAACGGATTTCGTTTATCGGCGTGCCGGTCATGTTGTCGCAAAAACCTGTGGGAGTTCTGACGGTTGACCGTCTTTTTGGGATGGATGTTTCCTTTGAAGAGGACATTCGCTTTCTTACGGTTCTTTCAACCCTTATTGCCCAGTTTCTTAGTCTGCATCGCGCCATCAGCCGTAAAGAAGCTGTGCTGGTGGAAGAAAACAAGAGCTTGAAAGCTGAGTTGCACGGCCGGTACAATCGTCACTATATGATTGGTCAGAGCAAAGCGATGCAGGGAATTTTCTGGAATATTGAGAAAGTGGCACCGAGCAGGGCAACGGTCTTGCTCCTTGGTGAATCCGGGACAGGCAAAGAGTTGGTCGCACGAGCGATCCATCAAGCCAGCAATCGTAAAGATAAGATTTTTATTAAGGTGAATTGTGCTGCGCTTCCTGAAAATTTGCTGGAAAGCGAATTGCTTGGCCACGAAAAAGGGGCCTTCACAGGGGCGGTAAGTGCAAAACCTGGCCGGTTCGAGTTGGCCAATGGCGGTACGCTTTTTCTTGATGAAATAGGCGAATTGCCCCTTCCTCTGCAGGCTAAATTGTTAAGGGTTTTGCAGGAAAGTCAATTCGAAAGGTTAGGGGGGACAACAACTCTTACCGTGGATGTTAGGATTATTGCTGCAACCAATGTGAGCTTAGAAAATGCTGTTGAAGAGGGAAAATTTCGAAATGATCTTTATTACCGGCTCAACGTTGTACCCTTAACCTTGCCGCCTTTGCGGGAGAGACGAGAAGATATCCCTTTGTTGCTGGATCATTTCCTTCGGGCAAGTAATAAGCGCAACGAAAAAAATGTTAAAATGACCCGGGAGTTTCTGGATTTTATGACAACAGCTTACGATTGGCCTGGGAATGTCCGTGAGCTGCAGAATCTAGTTGAGCGTTTGGTAATCCTTTCAGACAGTGGATGGTTGCAGATATCCGACCTGCCGGATCAAATGTTCGCCGGTGCTCAGCGGGTATCTGTGGATGTGTCATATTCCGGAGGTAAAGATCCAGTCCCCCAAGCCAGAGGAAAAGATGACAAGGCCCGGGTTCTCAAAGATATTGAGAAGATGGAAATTGAGGCCTCGCTAAAGCGGCATGGCTGGGTTCAGTCCCGGGCCGCCAGGGAATTGGGACTTACTCAGCGCCAGATAGGTTATAAAATAAAAAAGTATGGGTTAAAAAGGCCGGACCATTGGTAATGAGCGTGAACCCACTTTAAGGAAAAAGCGAAGAGTATGTGCCAGAGTGCCTTACTTTTCCTCATTTCCGTGTTTCCGCTTTGCAGGCTGGATGCTTAGACTTTTCTCTATTATTTTGCTAAAATCTCCCGGATTTCATCATCGTTAAGTGGTCTTTGTTTGTTGCTTGCCTCATTTCTTATTATATGGACTAACTGCTCAAGTTTTGCATCCGGCAGGGAACAACCAAGAGCGATGAGACGGTCCTGGATAGCTCTTTTGCCGGCTTTTCTCCCTAGCAGCAAGCGCCGCTCTCCCCCGACTCTTTCCGGTTCGTAGGGTTCGTAAGTTGCGGGGTTTCTCGCCAAGCCCTGTAAATGCAACCCTGTTTCGCAGGTGAAAATATCGTTTCCAACAAGAGGATGAGACCCGGCAATCTGCCGTTGTGCTGCATGAGCAACGGTCAGACAAAGGGTGCGGAGGTGTTTGGTTTTGTATGGCCTTCGCTCGCCGCGTAAGGCAAGATAGCCTGCCATTTCTTCAAGACGGCTGTTTCCTGCTCGTTCTCCGATCCCGAGGACAGTTGCATCCGCCCAGTCCGCACCTGCTTCCAGCGCTGCAATGCCGTTCGCGGTTGCCATTCCGAAATCGTTGTGGCTGTGAAGGCCGATTTCAAGTTTGGTCGTTCTGCTGATTCGGTTAACAAGGCGAGTAATGGATGCTGGACTAGCAATGCCAACCGTGTCGGCGAGACGTATTCTTGCAGCTCCAGCTTGCTCAGCAATTTGGATCAATAGGTCAAGAAAATCTTCGTCGGCTCTCGTGGCATCTTCCAACCCAACGGAAACAAAAGGGATACCTTTGTTTTTGCTGAAGTTGATGGACTCAGCCAGAGTTTCCGTAATCCACCTGCGATTGCGGCCGAGCTTTTCATAAATGTGTAAGTCGGAAGCGGGGATTGACAGTGAGAGAACATCCGGCTCCAAAGAGGCTGCAAAATCGATATCGGTTGCGACACAACGCGACCAGAGCGCAAGACGGCTGCGGTTTATTTTGCGGCGCAATATGCGCATCAGCAAGGGGAGTTCCTGATCATAAGAGGTGGCAATACCCACCTCTATTTCCTCAATGCCTATCCTGGAGAGTAGCCTGGCAATTTTTATCTTAACAGCCAGCGGGAAAAAAACACCCGGTGCCTGCTCTCCTTCGCGTAATGTGCTGTCGATTAAACCTTTCATACGACCATCCTTTATATGAGGATATCAAGTAAAACGGCAATGGCCGAAGTTGCGAAGATGAAAAGATAATTGAGATTTTCCCTCGATTTCTGTAGCGAAGACAGAATATAAATCATAACTTCGCGGTCATTTGTTGTGAGTGGTGCATCCCGTTCAAGTTTTTGGATCAGGTTGTAATCGCTTATAGCCTTCTTGCGTTTCCTTGTTATGGAGTAGCGGAAGCCAAAAAAAAGTATATAGCCGATAATGCCGAGATACCAAACCGGACGGAAAAGATGCGGCTGGATCTCCTTTATGGCCATGAGAGCACGAAACGACAGCGCGGAAATAAGTCCGATGACAAAAAAAAGATTGATTACTGCCGGCGGCAGGGTATGTGGAGAACTTTTCACATCAGAACTCCTCGATCTGTCGGCGGAACCAGCGTAATTGACGATCGCGAATTTTTTTCATATCAAGAAAGTAAATTGATTGCGGAAAAAGTAATTCCGCAACACCTGTGTCAAAAATACGTTTAACTTCATATTCGTCGTGGGATACATCTCGCTGGTAGATATAATTCAAATAACTCTGGTAGGTGTGGACGATAAATTCTACCCGCATACCACCAAGTCGCGCGAAAAATTTAAACATGGCGGTATTGGGTGCGCTGCCTGTATTTTTACTTGCTCTTTTTAGTTCTGTCAGCGAGTCGGAAATGTCCTCAAGAGCCATGAAAGAGTTTGCATTAATAGCGCTGCTTGTCAGGTGTTTCTGGAACACTTTGATATCCTGGGAAGATTGGAGTACGCCCATCAGGCCTAATTCATCATCAACTGCGACAGCAGGATTTTCCTCCCCTTTGCGGAGAAGTTTCAATACCTTTGCTTCCGGGGGTTTTTTACGGATAGATACGTAAATAGGGATTTCTCTGCCATTTGCGGTAAATCGTCGTCGTTTGATCAGCGTCAGTTTCTGTCCAGGTTGCAGTGCAACATGGTCTGCTTCCTTACGTGTTATGATCTTCAGATGTTCACAGGTGAAATTACTTTTTTCATGAGTACTGAGCAGATAGACTATTTCAAGTTCCCCAATTTTTGCTTTTTTGCTCCAAACATAATCGTTGAGGAACTCAAGAAATTGAGCAAATTTGTTTTCAATCCCAGTTTCCCGTTCCCTCTGGTCTATTGATCCGGCAAGATTCATGAGGATCAGTTTGCGTTTGGCTTCGAAACGGGCTTTCTGGTGATAGCGATCATCGAAAACGGTAATAAGCAACTCGGCGGGGCTGCTTGTCGCGTCGATCTCGTTTGTCATCTCGATGTGGGAGCTGTAATTGGCCAGCACTTTGCTGCGTAGATAGCGGATGACACCGTCAGCGGTACGGGAATAATTGTTAACCCTTGAAATAATTTCCCGTTCTGTTCCTTCGATACCGAACATATTTCCCAGAAGCATGTAGGCGCGGTGATCAACTTCCTGGCGTCGTCTGCGATCCTGCAGTAACTCTTGAATGGCGGCAAACGAGCGGACATCGAGAAACTCAAAAATCTGGTTACGGATAACCCGGTATTTTGTCGACAGTTCTCCCCGGCCAAGCAGCGTCGCCATGGTGCGGGACTGCGGAGAAAACACCCCTCCTTTCGACTGGATGCTTGTCTGCGTCGCGAAAGGGCCACTTTGGTCAAGCAATAGAAACATATTATTTTGCGTAGTATGAAGCATGGCTTTATATTTACTGCAATGAGAGAAAAATGTAAAAATAACTTTTCAGGAGTATCAGTCTGAGTTTCTGGTTAACTTTATGAAATTGTTGAAAAATTTGTGGAAATGGCGTTCCGTTAACCCTTGCAGTTTTTCAGCGTCAGACATAATCTGTTTCGAGTTAATGTCCTTACCGGTTATAGAGTTGAGCCATTCGGCATCTTGCGCAAGCCATTTGGAGACATCTTCAGGAGAGGCCGCATGGTTATCAAATTGGACTCCGATGAGATAAGGCCTGTTTGGCACGGCAAAGGCCTCAACCTGGCATTCTTTCGATGTGGCAAGGATCTGGAAATGGCTGGGAACGGGCGGAAGGACTGCCTGGCCATGCCATTTAAACAGTGGAGGGTGGGTGTCGATGCCTTGGAAAACTGGGTGAACGCGGCCGCTACTTGTCAGGTGCCCCTCGATAAACCCTATGCTGTGGCAGAAGTTAGCTCCAACGCGTCCTCCGAGTGCTTCTGCAAGCAATTGATGACCGAGACATATGCCTAAACAGGGTTTGTCGCCTTCTAGCCATATACGTAAAGCCTGTTTCTCTTCACGCAAAAAAGGGAAGTCGTTTTCCTGATCAACATTGAGGTTTCCGCCCAGCAGGATAAGGCCGTCATGATTTGACAGGTTGGGTATTTTTTGATGCCATACCTCTATTACGTCTAATTCGGCATTCTCCTGGGCCGCGGCCTCGATTAGGAATTTGCCGGGGCCTTCCCACCAGACATGTTGGAAAACCGCTAAC
>QKJV01000249.1 GCA_003249165.1 Desulfobulbaceae bacterium
TAAGTTACATTTATATTCCTGCTGGATAATCCGGGCAGCACCGAATAAATCATAAAATCCCGGGGAGACGCTATCTCACTTCCAAGAAAACCTTCATGTTTTCTTGGGGGAATCACTAGATATTGTTGTAATTTGTTTATCCGTCTCTGCCTTAGTGAAGCCTTTTTTACTTTTTTTAAATTCAGTTAAGGGTGAATCCCCAGAATGAGAAACCGACATGAAGAGCCCTCCACCGATGTTCATACACCCCGGATAATCATCGTCAACGATGAACTAACACAACTGACCTTTCTTTCCAACCTGCTTCGAAAGGAAGGCATGGAAGTTTTACCATTCCAAAGTGCAACGAGCGCCCTTGAAGCAATGGATCCTGGTCATCCGCCGGATCTCATTATCACTGATCTTTACATGCACGGCATAGATGGTTGGCGATTTTGCCGATTGCTCCGTTCCTCGGAATACAGTTTTTACAATCTCATACCTATTCTTGTTATTTCCGCAACATTTTCAGGAGAAGAGGCGACCAGGATAACAAAAGATATCGGAGCAAATGCGTTCCTCTCCGCACCCGTTCGTCCGAAGCAATTAATTAGTCAGGTTCGAGCAGCGCTTGCCGGTGAAAATCCTTGCTGCAAACTTCGTGTACTCATTGTCGAAGACGATATAAACTTCGCTGCCAACCTGAAGTCAACTTTTAGAGACAACGGTTTTCGCGCGGATATAATGTTTGGGTACCGATCAGCCATCGAGGCCTTTACCAACTCTTTTTATGATATTGCCATACTCGATCACCATCTGCCTGATGGCGCGGGTGATTTGTTACTAACCGAGTTGCGCAACATCCGGCCTGAATGTGTCTGCGTTATGATGACCACAGACTCAAGCCCTGAACTTGCACTTACTTGGATGAGCAAGGGAGCTGCCGCCTATCTACGTAAACCTTTCCAACCCGCATATCTATTCGAACTTTGCCTAAAAGCCCGCAGGGAGAGGACACTGCTGCAGGTTGAGGACCTGCTGGCTAAAAGAAGCGCTGAACTGAAAAAGGCGGAACTCCGCTACCGCACACTTTTTGATCACAGCTCTGACGGCATACTCATTCTTGACCCGGCAACGACCCTGCCGATTGAATACAATGAACAGACTTGCCGACAACTCGGCTATTCCCGTGATGAGTTCGCTTATCTGCAATTATCAGATATTGAAGCTCTGGAAACACAGCATGAAATACGCACCAGAATCCGTAAAGCAATGGATGAGGGATTTGATGATTTTGAAACATTGCATCGCACTAAAAAAGGAGAAATAAGGCATGTTCATGTAACAGCCCGGATGATTGACATGTCCGGCAAAGCTCTCTACTACTGTATATGGAGGGATATAACCGAACATAAACGGGCAGAGGAATTGCTGCATGCGAGCGAGATAAAGCTGCGGGAATCCTATCAACTCATGTCGGCAATCCTGGAACATACTCACATTATGGTTGCCTATCTCGACACGCGTTTCAACTTTATACTGGTAAACCGCGCCTATGCTGAAACATGCCAGCATGAACCTGCTTTTTTTATTGGAAAAAACCATTTTGATTTATATCCCCATCAAGAGAACCAGGCAATTTTCCAAAGCGTCGTCGATACAGGAAAACCTTATTTTGTAACAGCAAAACCATTCATATTCCCTGATCAACCTGAACGAGGGACTACATACTGGGATTGGAGTCTGAAGCCTATCAAAAACTCGATGGGTGAAACAACAGGGTTGGTTTTCACCCTCTTCGATGCCACAGACCGAGTCCGGGCAGAAAAGTCAATGAAACAGACCTCCAATGAACTGGAATGGCTGTTGAAGAGCATGATCAACGCTTTTGCTATTTTAGAATCCGTTTTTGACGAAAACGGGAATTTTATCAGTTACCGTTTTGTTTATATCAATGATGCCTATGAGCGCATCACCGGCGTAAAAAAAGAGGAAGTTCAGGGTAAAACTGTCTGTGAAATTTGGCCGGGAACAACGGAAAAATGGATAAAAAAATTTGGTGAGGTGGCCCTTACAGGTATTCCGCAGAGTTTTGATATGTACCACGCCCCAACAAAAAAATTCTACCACCTCAATGTATACCGTCCATGGGAAACACAAGATCGTTTCTGTGTCATTTTTGAAGATATTAGCGAGCGTATCCGTGGGGAGGAAGCGTTAAGGCAACGTGAAGATATTCTTAACACAACCCAGCGTCTGACCAAAATCGGTGGCTGGGAATGGAATACGGAGAAACGGACGATGTTCTGGACAGAAGAGGTCTTTGCCATTCACGAACTGCCACCAGATCCTTTTATCCCTGGATCAACTGAACTTGCTGCAAAAAGCCTCCAATGTTATGCCTCTGATGACCGCTTGAAAATTTTGTCCGCTTTCAACGCGTGTGTCGATGAAGGCAAAGCCTATGATATGGAATTTCCCTTCACCACCTTTACAGGACGTCATATCTGGATTAGGACCGGGGCCAAAGCGATAATTCATTTAAATAAAGTTGTTCGTGTTGTCGGCTATATCTGCGATATTACCTCACGTAAAAAAACGGAAATGGCATTGCGTGAAAGCAAAGAACGCTACCGCATGCTCTTTGAGTCTATGGCCTCGGCATTTGCCCTGCACGAACTGATCAGTGATGAAAAAGGGGCTCCCGCTGACTACCGTTTTCTTGAGGTCAATCAGGCTTTTGAAAAATTAACTGGACTTAAAGCTGATTCCATCATAGGTAAAACGGTTCGCGAAGTTCTCCCTAACTCCGATCTTTTCTGGATTGAACGTTACGGTCACGTTGTGGATAGTGGGGAAACAATCCACTTTGAACATTACAGCAAGGATTTACATCGCCATTACGCAGGTACTGCTTATCGCCCTCATCCCAACCATTTTGCCGTAATATTTATGGATGTTACCGAGCGTAAACGATCAGAAACAGAAAGGGAAAGACTCCTTTCTGCCATTGAGCAATCCGGAGAAACGATTGTTATCACCGACTCGGGAGGCATTATCCAGTATGTCAACCCAAGCTTCGAGTTGACCACCGGCTACAGTCGATCTGAAGCTATTGGCCAAAATCCACGTATTTTAAACAGTGGTACTCATGACGAAAACTTCTATAAAGAGCTGTGGCAAACCATCTCTAGCGGTGAAAACTGGCAGGGACGTTTTATCAATAAGAGGAAAAACAGCACATTCTACACCGAGGAAGCGTCCATCTCCCCGGTCAAAGACAGCAGCGGGAAGATTATTAATTACGTCGCCGTAAAACGGGATATAACAGATCACCTTCAAATTCAGGAAGAAAAGGCAAGACTGGAATTACGATTTCAGCAGATACAGAAACTTGAATCCATAGGCCGACTTGCCGGAGGTGTCGCACACGATTTTAACAATCTACTCTCACCTATTTTAGGGTATGGTGAAATGTTACTGGAAGATTTCAGTGAAAACGATTCCAGAAAAAATGATGTTTTTGAAATAATTAAAGCCGGAAAACGTGCACGTGATCTTGTCCGTCAACTGCTGGCATTCAGCCGTAAACAGGTTATGGAGCTCAAACCCATAGATCTCAATACAGTTTTAGCGCAATTTGAGAGATTACTACGCCGCACGATCCGGGAAGATATTTCAATAGCTATTATTCAGGATCCGCATCTGCCCCTGATCAACGGAGATTTCGGCCAATTAGAACAGGTAATAATGAATTTGGCGATTAATGCTCAGGATGCAATGCCTCATGGAGGAAGTCTTTCTATAGAAACGGGAACTGTTCAGGTTGATGAGATTTATATTGCAGGGAAACCCGGCATGAGAACTGGACCCTATGTAAGGATGGCAGTCAGTGATACCGGTGAGGGCATGGACGAAAAAATCATGTCTCAAATTTTCGAACCTTTTTTCACAACCAAAGAAAAAGATCAGGGAACTGGACTTGGTCTCTCTACCGTTTATGGAATAATCAAACAGCACGGTGCCAGCATCTGGGTTTACAGTGAACCTGGCCAGGGAACAACCTTCAAACTTTATTTCCCTTTTTCTAATTCATCACTTATAGGGAATGACGCAACGGAGGCCAAACCGGAAAACACGGGAGGCTCGGAAACTATTTTACTGGTAGAAGAC
Source organism: Desulfobulbaceae bacterium (assembly GCA_003249165.1). Classification (GTDB taxonomy): domain Bacteria; phylum Desulfobacterota; class Desulfobulbia; order Desulfobulbales; family SURF-16; genus SURF-16. Next base: position 4,153 of record QKJV01000249.1, read on the forward strand.
AATGAACAGGTCCGCAATCTGGCTCAGGCTATTCTGACCCGACACGGCTACTCTCTCCTTATAGCTAACGATGGGATCGATGCATTACGTATTCTTGAGGGGCACCCAGATCAGATAGATCTCGTCATGACCGATGTGGTCATGCCAGGAATGAGCGGCAAGGAGCTCTATGAACATATCATCTCAGTATTTCCGAAAACAAAAGTACTTTTCATGTCCGGTTACACGGATAATGTAATCGTCCATCGCGGGGTACTTGATGAAGGCGTTCATTTTATCCAAAAACCCTTCAGTGTCAATGATTTGCTTCTGAAAGTAAGGGATGTTCTCGATGAAAACCGTAATGGCAGTATTCCTTCCCATAACTAAACAATTGCCCCCACTCTGCTTCCAAAATCACCATTTTTTATTAGCTTTGCTGAGCAAAGGTCCTGCATGGATGAAATTGCTTTATCTCTTTAGACCAAACGAGCCCCACCGTCTACAACTACTGTTGTTCCTGTAATATAGGAATTCGTCATGAGGTGTAAAAAGGTCTCTGCGATCTCCTCGGCACAGGCAAGACGACGCACGGGAAAACTTTGTGCATGCTCTTCCACTTCTTTGGGTTTAGGAAGAACAAAACCAGGACTGACCACATTGACACGTACTGGAGCTAGCTCAACAGCAAGTGCTCGTCCCAAGGTTTCCGTCGCACTGTTCATTACCGCCATAAGTGTAGCACCGCGATAAATCTTTTCTCCGGCTATTCCACTGGTAAGAATAACACTACCTGACAAGTTCAAAAAGCTTAAAGCTGCCATAACAAGACGATATTGTCCCCAGAATTTTATCTCAAAAGCACTCCTTGCTGCACCGATGTCGGTTTGAATAAAGGGCATGGTTTGTAAGGGGGGACGGGCCGTAATGATGAGATGATCTATCTTGCCAGTTGCAGAAAACAACCTACTGTAATCATCAGAAGTTATATCAAAGGCATGCAGCTCAACTTGGCCTTCTATAGCATTTGTCAATATATCTTTCTGCTCAGATGCACTACGCGAAGCAATGATGACCTTTCCTCTTTGCCGTGCAACCTGCTTTGCCACAGCAAGACCTATACCCGATGCTCCGCCAATGATAAGTACCTTCTGTCCCCTAAGCATCACTATGCCTCTTTTTAACTTCCCGTATTCCCGACAGAGTATTCCACGTTTTTTGCTTTAAACAGATATATCAGGGAGGTTGCTCCATAAAGCTTTCCTGGTTTTATAGGACCGTAATGCATCAACAACAACCGGCAAGGGATCCGCCCATATTTCAGAGAAATCAACCTCCCCTTCATATTTTATGGAAAAAGCGGGATACTCCACCGGCGGTGCAAAATATGCATTTACACCTTCTTTATTGCCCCGCGCGTCAATCCGGTACCAACCATAATCAGTCAGGTACACAGCATTAAGCCCGTGCAGACAAAAAGGTGACAGTTCATCATCACGACGCAGTCGTTGATAGCAAAAGCCGGCAGGAATAGCATTGGCTCTGAGCAAAGCTGCGAGCAGATGACTTTTAGCATAGCATATACCTGCCCCTCCCTGTAACACATCCGATGCGTTACAAAAGACCTCATCAATATCGTGATCCGCGATATGTTTTATACAATCTCTTACAAAGATAAAACTGGACTTCACAACGGATATTTGATCTTCAGAGGTTGCGGCGAGTTCTTTCGCCTTCGCCAGAATCGCAGGATGACCCCAGTTGATAATTTCGGTGGCCTGAAGATAATTATTCATTCTTTGTTAGGGTTAATTTTCTTTATACATAAATAACTTCACTATCCAGTTTTTGCTTAAAAAACTGATTCATATTATCTCTATAGGACACTATATCAACAGGCATATGAATACGATCTTCAAGCTCGTGCCTGATCTCGTCAATCAATAAAAAATCCTGCTTTTTTACTTGGACGACAACATCAACATCGCTGTTTTTTTTTGCTTCTCCACGTACAACCGATCCAAAAACTCCCAACGAGACAATACCGTATTGCTCGGCAAATTCCCTTTTGTAGTCACATAATATTTTAAAAATTTCCTGTTTTCCCATTTAACTTGCCTCTTTTCATAATCACTATAAGAAACAACAAACAAACGACCTTTCAAAGAGACAATTCTCAGTGGAAAATGTGCGGGAAAAAACAGCTTTTAAAAGATAAAAAAACCGGGAAGTAAACCTGATAAGATGAAGATATTGAGAGACACGAAACCTCTCAGCATAACATTTCTGCCAACAATATATCAGAGATGATGAATCATGCAATTGTCGTATTATTCAATTATTGGGGGAAGATTAATGTAAAAAGTTGCACCTTCTCCCTCCTGACTTTGCACTGCAACATCGCCACCATGAATTTGAACGATGTGTTTGACTATGGCTAAGCCAAGTCCGGTTCCACCCATTTTTCTACTGCGCGCCTTGTCACTTCGATAAAATCTCTCAAAAAGCCGGGGAAGATGTTTTTTTGCTATTCCAACTCCAAAATCCTGGACACTGATAACAACCCTTTTTTCTCCTTGATCCTGGCGGGTCAAGTCGGCCCTGATAATTACCTCACCGTCTGCGTCGCTATATTTAATGGCATTAACCACCAGATTCACTACAGCCTGTTCAAGCAGGGTTGGATTAACCATGGCCTGCAGATTATCGGGACAGATCAGGGAAATCTTGATTTTTTTCCCCGCAGCTTTGATCTGGCATGTCTGCACGGCTTCCTCAAGAATCTGCTTGAGATTACCAAGCCGCAGATCAACTTCTTCATTTTCCGAAAGTTTTTCAATCCTGGACAAAGCCAGGAGATCCTCAATGATTGCATACAGCTGATTTGTTTGTTTTACAATAATCTGCAGGAACCGTTCCGCGTCCTCCCGGCTGTCGATTGCGCCATCAAGCAAGGTTTCAACATATCCTTTTATTGAAGTAATCGGTGTTTTAAGTTCATGGGAAACGTTGGCAACAAAATCGCGCCGCACATTTTCCAGCCTGCGAAGGCGGGTAACATCATTCATAACGATCAGCACACCGATATTATTTCCGTTACCGTCATTTAATGGAACACCGTTTGTCTGCAAAAAACGTTCGCTTTCCCCATACTGCAGGGCAATTTCATCTTGTAGAGGTTCGAGATTTTCCAGTATCTGTTTAACCTGACGCTGCAGATCAATATTTCGAACGACTTCCTGCAACAGTTTATTCGGAGCATGCTTCTCGTTAACACCGAAAATAAGCGCTGCCGCCTTATTCATACTAAGTACACGTTCATTCGTATCAACAGCAAGTACTGCTTCTGACATACTTGCAAAAACAGCTTCCAATTCATTACGTTGCCGCAGTATCGTTTGAATACGTTCATTTAACTGATCTGCCATTCTATCCATTGAAGCGGCCAGAGTAGCAACCTCGAGGGACACGGATCCCCCCTTATGTAATAACATCCTTTGACTGAAATCCCCGCGAGAATAACGCAATGCACACTGTTTCATTTCTTCAAGGGGTTTACTGATACGCCGTGATACATAAAGCGTCACCAGAGCTGCAGCCATAATGACGATAATGGCACCAAATGCGACTTTTAACTGGACATTTTTCAATGTTCGCTCAATGGCAGTTACCGGTACCGCGACACGCAGAACCCCGGGGCTTGACAGACTGACACCTTCGCTGCTGCCTTCGTTTGCGATGTATGGTCGTAACGGCACAGCGACATAAAGCATATTCTCCTGCAAGGTTTTGCTGAATCGGATGGAATTACCCGTTCCGCCATTCAATGCCTCTTTTATTTCCGGTCTGTTGCCATGAGACTCCATAAGATCTGCATCTTCATTTGAATCAGCTATAACTTTGCCTGAACGATCTATTATTGTAATACGAGTCACAGCTTCACGCCCTGAGTTAAGACAGAATTCCCGCAACAGACCTATTCTATCTTCGGCGATCAACTTGCTGACCTGGTCGCGAATGAGATATGCTCTTGACTGCAGTCCCTCTCCAAGCTGATCTATGTAAAATTTATGCAGCGCAGATGACCCGTACCAACCGACCGCAAGCATCGCCGCCAGGGTAATAAGCAGATTGGGGGGGAAAATTTGCCAGATCAATTTTTTTTGATTCATATGATTCACTTACGCTTTAAAGCGATAGCCAACGCCACGGACTGTTTCTATGCTGGAACCCGCCTCACCCATTTTTTTTCTCAACCCGAAAATCTGCACATCAATTGCTCGGGGAGTCACCAGAAAATCATAACCTCGAACCGCATCAATAATCTGCTGCCTGGTATATACCCAACCTGGTTTACTAGCCAGGAGGAGCAGGATGCCATATTCCGTCATCGTCAACTGTAATGGAACCCCTTTAAGTCTCACTTCATGTCGACCGGGATGAATCTCCAGATCCCTGATAATGATTTTTTCAATCTTCTCAGGTGGTGCCTCCTCAGACAACTGTTCCGCCCTGCGACGCAACATAGCTTTGACTCGCGCGATGAGAACCTTCGGGCTGAACGGTTTTGTTACATAATCGTCGGCTCCATGTTCAAGTCCTGCCACCACATCGTCTTCCTCTCCCTTGGCAGTAAGAATCAAAATCGGAATATTTGCGCAAGTATCTATTTTTTTTACCGCCCGGCAGACTTCAAGACCAGTAATCCCCGGCAACATAAGATCAAGCAGGATGCAATCAACCCCCCCGGCCTGTAGTTTCTGCAGACCTTCCTCGCCGGTATCGGCACAGGTTACATGAAACCCGGCTTTTATCAAATTGTAGCTGACCAGCTGTTGTATATCTTCATCGTCCTCGACTATGAGTACATTAGCCTTGCCCATTTTGATTCCCCTGCCCTGAATTTTTACGTGAGAAATTGCAAACTACAGTTTGCCCTAAAGCTGACATCCGTCATCTTTGTTACGTAACTTTATGCAAATAATTCAAGGGCGCAAGAGTATTCCAAAACACTAACACAATCTTAACAATTTTCTAATACAAGAAAAATAAATTACTCCTAGATTACACCCAAAATGATATTGTTAATTAAATATCAACTTAATCTATTCCAAAACTCTATTGGGGCACAATTTTATGCCGGTTCACCATACATTTCACACAGAACTTGAAAAATTAAATCAGAAATTGCTCACCATGGTAGCCATGGTGGAAGACCGGGTACGAAAAGCTGTTACGGTAATCGAGACCCATGATGAGGAACTTGTGCAATCCATCATTCGGGCTGATTATCAGATTGACGACATGGAAGTGGAAATCGAGGAGGATTGTTTAAAAATTCTTGCGTTACATCAGCCTGTTGCAAGTGATCTCCGTTTTTTGATTACGGTTATAAAAGTAAACAATGAAATTGAACGTATTGGTGACATGGCGGTTAATATCGCCAAACGAGTCGGGGTAATTTCACAAACAACAACACTGATAAAGGGAGCTTTCGATTACAGTGAAATGTCTGAGCACGTCATTAACATGCTCAGAATGAGTCTCGATGCTCTCGTACACCGTGATGCATCCCTTGCGAGACAAATCTTTCTTATCGAAGATAAAGTGAATACACTCCGCAATCAGGCATACGATGCAGCCATAAAAATGTTGACGGTTGATCCAACTCGTCCGGACTGTATGATTAACAACTATCTCCTGGCGAGACATCTCGAACGTATTGCTGACCGGGCGACAAATATCGCTGAAGAAGTTATTTACCTCGTTGAGGGCGAAATAGTTCGACTAAGGTAATAAACAAATAATGCAGCCTTCTTTTATTTTAACAATAATTGGTCTTCTGGCAGCAGCCTCTTACTTGATGGGTCGCTCCAGAGCTTTTACCGTATCAAGAAGTTGCGGAGGCGTCAGAGGATTGCATTCACTCCCGAGCCATTACGGTATGTGGGCAGCTCTCTGGTGCGCTCTGCCGGCTCTTGTTATTTTTGCAGTCTGGAATATGGCTGAATCTTCGATAATTACATCTCTTGTCGTAGCCGGCCTGCCCCCCGAAATCAGTAACCTGCCGCCAAGCAAATTGGGTCTTGTCGTTAATGATATTAAAAACATCATCTCAGGCAACATTACTTCGGGTACTCCTTCACCGGCAATACTGCAGGCTGCCGAGCATTATCGTTCTCTGCAGGCCCTTTCAACAAATGCTCTTACGGTAGTGATACTGGCGATAATGACCGTTGTCATCATTGTTATACGCAACAGAATTTCGCCCGAACTTATGGCACGAAACAAGGTGGAAAAACTTATCAGATTACTGCTTTTCCTCAGTTCCGGTATTGCCATTCTTATTACCGTCGGTATCGTCTTGTCTGTCCTTTTTGAAGCGATACGATTTTTCAAAATTATTCCCTTGAGCGACTTTCTGCTCGGTCTTTCCTGGAGTCCGCAGACCGCCATCCGCAGCGACCAGGTCGGTTCATCCGGGGCATTCGGAGCAATTCCTGTTTTTGCCGGTACCGCCATGATAGCCCTCATCGCTATGCTGGTCGCCGTACCGATCGGACTTATGTCGGCAATTTATCTCTCTGAATATGCCGGTAATCGTTTTCGAACTGTTACAAAACCACTCCTCGAAATTCTGGCGGGTATCCCCACGGTTGTTTACGGTTTTTTTGCAGCACTGACAGTTGCACCATTTATACGTGATACCGGCGGAGTACTAGGTTTGGATGTTTCATCAGAGAGTGCCCTTGCCGCAGGTCTCGTCATGGGCATAATGATCATCCCATTCGTTTCCTCTTTATCCGATGATGTAATCCATGCCGTCCCACAGTCACTGCGAGACGGGGCACTTGCGCTTGGAGCAACAAAATACGAAACTATCCGCAACGTTGTCATCCCCGCAGCTCTACCGGGTATTGTCGGTGGCGTTCTGCTTGCCGTGTCACGGGCAATCGGTGAAACCATGATAGTTGTCATGGCAGCCGGTCTTTCCGCTAATCTGACGGCAAACCCGCTTAAAGCCGTCACAACTGTCACTGTACAGATTGTAACATTGCTTGTCGGAGATCAGGAATTCGACAGTCCCAAAACGTTAGCAGCATTTGCTCTTGGACTACTGCTCTTTATTTTCACTCTTATTCTGAACATCATCGCCCTGTATGTCGTTCGTAAGTACAGGGAACAGTATGAATAGTCTGTTTGCCACGGTGTAACATGAACCAGGAACCAACAAAACACAGCAATATCGACAAGGTCAACCGGGGCTTGAAACGACGCTACAGAGCAGAAAAATGTTTCAGGATACTCGGCGCCACAGCGATCATCGCTTCGCTGTGCTTTCTCTTCCTCTTGTTTTTTTCAATAGTCTCAAGTGGATATAAAGCTTTTCTGAAGTCTTATATTCAACTTGAGATCTATTTTGATCCAGCTGAATTCACTAATGAAAATATAGCTGCCGCAAACTTCCCTGGACTGATAAAAAAATCCATTTATGCCATGTTTCCTGACGTGACAGGAAGAAGTGACAAGAAAGATCTCTATTATCTCATCAGTCCCGGCGCGACCTTTAAGATCATGGATGCTGTTCGTGACAATCCAGGATTAATCGGCAAGAAACAATCCATCTGGGTTCCGGCCAATGACGATGTTGACATGCTGCTTAAAGGAAAAATCGATAGAAATCTCGATGAAAACGAACGCAGAGTTAACAACAAACAGCTAGCCTGGCTGGATAAATTATCCAGCGATGGAAAAATCAAAAAAACATTCAATACGACATTCTTTACCTCTGGTGATTCACGAGAACCGGAAGAGGCAGGTATATGGGGAGCAACCTGCGGTTCATTTTATACCCTGCTTATTACTCTCAGCCTCTCCTTCCCCATCGGTGTGGCCGCCGCAGTATATCTTGAGGAATTCGCCCCAAAAAACAGACTGACGGATATTATAGAGGTAAACATTAACAACTTGGCCGCAGTACCGTCCATTGTCTATGGTCTGTTGGGCCTTGCGGTATTCATAAATTTCTTTGGTATGCCTCGCTCCACACCGCTTGTCGGTGGTCTTGTTTTGACGCTTATGACACTCCCCATAATCATCATTGCCAGTCGTGCTTCACTGAAATCGGTTCCTCCTTCAATCAGAGAAGCTGCATTGGGTATTGGCGCCTCAAAAATGCAGATGGTCGCTCATCATGTTCTGCCCTTGGCACTGCCCGGAATGTTGACCGGAACTATTATTGGAATGGCACATGCCCTTGGAGAAACGGCTCCTTTGCTCATGGTTGGTATGGTTGCATTTATCGTCGATATTCCCCACGGCTTTACCGATCCTGCTTCTGTCCTTCCTGTCCAGATATACCTCTGGTCGGACAGTCCTGAACGGGCCTTTGTGGAAAAAACATCAGCAGCCATTATGGTACTGCTGTGCTTCCTCTTTCTGATGAACGCTGTTGCAGTGCTTCTCAGAAAAAAATTCGAGATCAAATGGTAGATTATTCAAATCATTTTGTTTAAGGAGATTCGCATGAAAAAAAGTATTTTGTTAGCATCAGCATTAGTCGCAGGAATGTTCGCAGCTTCATCAGTACAGGCTGCGGGCCGCGATTACATCAGCATTGTCGGCTCCTCGACCGTTTTCCCTTTTGCCACTGTTGTTGCGGAACAATTCGGTAAAACCACCCACTACAAAACACCTAAAATCGAATCAACCGGTACAGGTGGCGGCTTCAAGCTCTTCTGCGCAGGTGTTGGAGTTGAAACACCAGATATTTCGGATGCATCGCGTGCCATAAAAAAATCCGAATATGAAACCTGTCAGGCAAATGGGGTAAAAGAAATTGTCGAGGTAAAAATCGGTTATGATGGAATCGTTATTGCGAACTCCAAAAAAAGTGCCCCATTCAAACTGACACGTAAAGACATTTTCCTGGCCCTTGCTAAAAACGTTCCAGATCCAAAAGGAGGAGATAAACTGGTTCCCAATCCTTACAAAACATGGAAAGAAGTAAATCCTGAACTTCCTGCGACAAAAATCGAAGTCCTTGGACCTCCACCCACTTCAGGAACCAGAGATGCTTTTGTTGAACTAGCCATGGAAACAGGAGCAAAAACTTTCCCATTTATCCATGCGATGGAAAAAACCGATAAGAACCTGTTCAAAGCAACGACACAAACCATTCGTGAAGACGGAGCTTATATTGAAGCAGGGGAAAATGACAATCTTATCGTGCAAAAACTTGAGGCAAACCCGGACGCCCTCGGAATTTTCGGATACAGCTTCCTCGATCAGAACGCTGACATGATTCAGGGTTCAGTCATTGAAAATGAAGAGCCGACTTTTGAAAATATAGCTTCGGGAAAATACCCTGTTTCCCGTCCACTTTTCTTCTATGTGAAAAAAGCACATGTTAATGTCATTCCAGGCATTAAGGAATATATAGCCGAATTCACAAGCGAGAAGGCGTGGGGCAACGATGGTTACCTTGCCGATAAAGGCATGATTCCCATGAGCAAGGAAGAAAGAGAAACGGTTTCGAAGGATGTCAAGGAAATGAAACCAATTACCATGAACTGAAACTTGCTAACCTGAAGCTATTTCATAGAACGTAATTGACGTCACAGAGATCACAGATTTCATTTGTGTTCTAGAAAACTGGGATCTCTGTGATACAAATTTATTGATAAAATACAAAAAAAATGGAAACACTTTTTCAAGCAACCGGTTCAGGTATTTTATCTGCAACAGTTAAGGACGAAATTTTGCCGAAAGCGCAAGGCCAGATACTCCATAAAACACGTGAAACTGTTGGCAATCCCTTTGTCGAAAATCCACGTATGACATGTCGGGGAGTCAATGTCTATTATGGTGAAAAAAAGGCGATTAATAATGTCAATATCGACATTGCCCGCAATGAAGTTATTGCCATGATAGGTCCTTCGGGTTGCGGTAAATCCACATTTCTCCGTTGTCTCAATCGCATGAACGATACTGTCGAGGGATGCCGTGTTACCGGGGAAATCTGTCTTGATGGTATGAATATCCATGATAAAAAAGTGGATGTCGTGCCCCTGCGCGCCAGGGTAGGAATGGTCTTTCAGAAACCGAATCCTTTTCCCAAATCAATTTATGATAATGTTGCTTACGGTCCCAAAATTCACGGATTAGTACAGAACAAGGCAGAACTTACTGATATTGTAGAAGATTCACTGAAAAAAGCCGGTTTATGGGATGAGGTAAAAGACCGGCAGAACCAGCCTGGGACAGGCCTTTCGGGTGGTCAACAGCAGAGATTATGTATTGCCAGGGCTATAGCCGTCAGCCCTGAAGTCATATTAATGGATGAACCATGTTCAGCGCTTGATCCTATTGCAACTGCAAAGATCGAAGAATTAATTGCAGAACTACGTGAACATTATTCCATTGTAATCGTTACTCATTCCATGCAGCAAGCCGCGCGTGTATCACAGAGAACAGCATACTTCCATTTAGGTGACCTCATCGAGGTTGGCAAGACGGACAGAATTTTCACAAATCCACGCCATCAACTGACGGAGGATTATATTACCGGCCGCTTTGGTTAATGAGGGCAATTGTTTTTTATCATATTAAAGAGTTTCCAGAATTTTTTTCACAGTATTCCCATCTACTCTCCCAGCAAAATATGCCATAATTGGCTTCATAGCCTGCATTCTGCTTTGAAACTGGTTAAAATCGATATTGTTTGTAATCCACTCTCTTATTTCCTTTTCAGAAGCCTGCTTAGGAAGATACCCTTCAAGTATTTCTATATAAACAGAAGTAGTTTCCCCTTTTTTTTCTAATGTTTCTGCCTCTGACTTGATGAGTTTTCTTATTATGGCAATTACTTCCGTGTCAGTCAGTTCTTTCTTGATCTGACGCTGAAATTCACCGATCAGCACCCTGATAGCTGATGTTTTTTCATCAGTTTTTGCCTTCATTGACTCTTTCAAATCATTTTTTATTCTTTCCTGCAAAGACATCTTTTACTCCTCCGCGCATTAGAGTAAATTTAGCTGAAAACAACTTAGTTCTATCAAGCTAGATTCTATTATTTTGAACAAATCATATATCCAAACGAGCCCCAATACCCCTTGTGCAACTGTCACAATTTGTTGTCGAATATACAATATAAAATCTGCCCCCGATAAAAAAAAGAGAAAAACAAAAGAAAAAAATGGATCTCTGCATGTAGCCTTTACATAAAAAGCACCATAGGTTACATGTCTTTTTTCCGTCTTGGTAAAAAAATCTGGTATCTTGCTCATGTCACCGCTATGATGATAAACAGTTAATATTTTTACAGAGCTACAGATACATTTTTATCGCCCTGTTACCAATTTCCTGATCATGAAAAAAGAAGCTAGACTCAGCGCAAGCCTCGAAGATTACCTCGAAGTGATAGCTCTGATAATCAAAGAGAAAAAAATTCCTCGGGCAAAAGAAATAGCCAAACGACTGAAAGTGAGTCGGGCCTCCGTCACAGAGGCTTTCAGGGCTCTTGCCAGGAAAAAACTGATCAACTACGCCCCATATGAAGTTGTTACTCTTACAGAAAGAGGGAATGTAGTCGCTGAGGATATTATTCTTCGGCATCGTGCGCTGAAAGAATTTTTTCTGAAAGTCCTCGATGTTGAAGAAAAACTTGCAGATATTGGCGCATGCAAAATTGAACATGCTGCGCCAAGAGAAATTATAGATAAAATGATACTTTTCGTTCAATTTCTTGAGCAATGCCCGAGAGGCGGGAATGATTGGATCAACAGCTTCAGCACCTTCTGCAGTAAAGGCAGAGTCAGTGACGACTGCCGGTTATGTATTTCTAAATGCTTGGAAAAATAATTCCGTTGGATAAACAGTAATCAGGAAGGAATTACGTCAGGCCCGGTTTACACTTTTCGATAAAAATCGAAATTCAGTGCCAAAAGAGAGGGAACAATGGACGGACAATACAGACCTGGCTGGTATATTCATCCGAATCTTTCATTAATTAAGATATTTCGGAAGAACCAGAACTGGGTGTACCAATGTTATACAGCAAGCGGCCAAAAATCCGTTTCTAAAGAACGGCCGCTTGACCAGTGGACCTGGGCTCTGAGTGAGCCCAGTCCGAAAGAAGATTATTAACTATTTTCGTCGCCGTATTTGTGATCAAACTTTGCATGATGGCGCTAGTCAAGTTTGGCAAGGGCCTCCTTAAGACGTTTCATCCCTTCTTTAATTGCATCCATTGAGGTAGCAAAAGAAAAACGAACAAACTCGTCCGCCCCGAATGCCGCCCCGGGCACGGTAGCAAGAAAACTTTCTTCCAGAAGATATTCACACATATCAACAGATCCCGAGATGACCTTCCCATTAAATTGTTTTCCATAATATGCTGAAAAATTAGGAAAAACATAGAATGCTCCACCGGGATTGACGCATGTTATACCTTCAATCGAGGTAAGGCTTTCGACGATAAATTCGCGGCGGGGCAGGAATGATTTTTTCATAACTCCCGGGAAATCCTGAGGCCCGCTAATCGCGGCCAGTGCTGCTTTCTGAGAAATAGAGGCAGGATTAGAAGTCGACTGGCTCTGAATTTTGTTCATCGCCGCAATTACATGTTTTGGTCCGAGAGAATAACCAATTCGCCAACCTGTCATCGCAAAGGATTTTGATACACCATTTAATATAATAGTCTGTTCTTTTACCTTCGGTTCGATATCTAAAATATGAGGCACCTGCAGCTCGCTATCGTAGACTATTGTATCGTAGATATCATCAGAGATGATAGCCCAGCCTTTTTCCAATGCCATCTGTGCAACTTTTTCAAGAGCACCTGCGGAAAAAATGGAACCGGTTGGGTTTGAAGGGCTGTTGAGGATAATACCACGGGTTTTACTGGTGATGCATTTACCGAGATTTTCAGCGGTGAGATCGAAATTCTGTTTTTCATCTAAAGGAACAAATACCGGTGTTGCCCCGGCAAGGAGAACAATTGGCGGGTAAGATACCCAGTACGGAGTGGGGATAAGCACCTCATCACCTGGTCCGAAAAGGGCTTGGGCCATATTATAGAGCCCGTGCTTGCCACCACAACAGACCTGAACCTGTTCAGGCTCATAATGCCATCCCCGGCCTGCTTTATAATGGGTGGCTATGGCCTCCCGCAATTCAGGGATACCAGGGACTGCTGTGTAACGGGTAAAGCCTTCATCAATTGCCTTTTTCCCTGCTTCACATACATGGGCCGGTGTATCAAAATCCGGCTCACCCACGCTAAAATTAAGGATATCAGCACCGGCAGCTTTCATCGCCTTGGCTTTTGCGTTCACCGCCAATGTTGGTGATGGTTTGATTAATTTCATCCGATCCGCAAGTGGTATTTGTCCTTCCATAAACATCCCTTTTATTGTCCTGTTTTATGCCGGTTGCTACCAGCTTTTATCGTAATAAATTTTTTTGAGGAAAAGACCGCAGGCAGGAGCTGTCGGACCAGCCTCAGATCGATCCCCTTTCCTTAATAATGAGGCAAACTGGTCAGCATTCATACGTTTTTGGCCAACTTCGACCAGTGTGCCGACGATATTACGTACCATCTTTCGCAGAAAACCATCCCCACATATCTCAAAAAGATATTCCTTAGCCGGGTTTTCAAAATAAGCAAGAGATGCGTGGAGGATTTCACGTACTGCCCCTTTTCCTCCTTTTTTTCCCCTATCTCGCGAGCCTACCGCTTCAAAACAAGAAAAATCATGTTTACCAAGAATGAAAGGCAGGCACTGCCGTGCTCTTTCCAGGTCGAAAGAACCAGGCAGATGAGCGCAGTATAGACGTCTGTGTGGAAGAATAATATCTTCAGTAGAAAAATAATACTGATAAATTTTGGCCTTTGCAGCGATTCGTGAATGAAAGGAGGAATCAACCTCCTTAACCTCTGTAATCTTAATGGAATTATCCAGTAGGGAATTGAGCCCGCTCTTGAATGATGCACAGGATATTACCGACCGGGTTGAAAAATGTGCTGTCATGGCGAGGGCATGAACACCGGAATCTGTCCTGCCGGCACCATGAAGTACAATTTTTTCTCCGGTCATTCTGGTAAGTTTTTCTTCCAGTTCACCCTGAACGGTTCGGTCATTCTTCTGGCGTTGCCAACCACAAAACCCGGTCCCATCATAGGCAAGCGTCAACCTGATGGCACGTAATTGAAGAATTGTATTCTCCATCGAAGACAAGGGTGCAAAAATTAGGGGAAAAGTGGCACAGTATCAAGTCCGAGCGATTCCTCAAAACCGCAGACAATGTTCATATTCTGGACAGCCTGGCCAGCAGCCCCTTTAACGAGATTATCTATAACTGAAATCAGAACGACACGTCCGGTCCGGTGATCAACTTTACACCCGATATCACAATAGTTACTTCCCCGGACATACTGTGTGGCGGGGAAAGTACCGGGGCGGCAGATTCTGACAAATTTTTCATGCCCATAGAATGAGGAATACAGCTCATAAAGTTCCTCCTGTTCTATATTTCTTGCTAATTTACCATAAATAGTACTCAAAATACCACGACTGACAGGCAACAAATGAGGTGTAAAGGATAGAGTCAATTTTTTGCCGGAAAGTTTGGTGAGCTCCTGCTCTATCTCGGGAGTATGCCGATGCTCACCAACCTTGTAGGCTCGAAAACCGTCAGTCACTTCACAGAAAAGGCTTCCTACCTGCGCACTTCTTCCAGCGCCAGATGTCCCGGATTTTGAATCTGCAATCAGGGTTTCGGTATCGAGTAATCCGTTTTTCAAAAGGGGTGCGAGTGGCAGAATTATTGAGGTAGGATAACATCCCGGATTTGCAACAAGGCGGGCCGCAGCAATCTTCTCACGATTAATTTCGGGAAGTCCATATACGGCTTCTTCGAGAAATTCCCGGGCTGTATGAGGCTGATACCATTCCTCATAAACTTCCGGATCATCAATACGAAAATCAGCACTGAGATCGATAACTTTTTTACCCGCTTCCAAAAGTGCGGGAACGATGTTCATTGCGGTTTGATGCGGCACAGCTGTAAAAAAAATATCAGCACGGGAAACAAGATCTGCAATTTGGAGATCTTCACAGATAATGTCGGCGATTGCAGCAAGATGAGGATATACCTGTGATATTTTTTTACCGGCATAATTTCGGGAAGTAGCAACCGAAATTTCAACTTCTGGATGAAGACTGAGAATCCGCGCTAACTCTCCACCTGTATAGCCTGATGCCCCGACAATACCTGCTCGTACCATTTATGTCCCTTTTTCCCTGTATAGCATAAATAAAAACGGGGAAAGACGAACATAATGTTTCGTCTTCCCCCATATATGTAGAAGATCTTTTCCTAAAAATAAATAATCAGATCAACGTTTCGAGAACTGGAAGCTTGCACGAGCTGCTTTCTTTCCATATTTCTTACGCTCTTTCACTCGCGCATCACGGGTCAAAAGTCCCGCTTTCTTCAAAGGTTGACGATTAACAGTATCAACATCGAGGAGGGCTTTGGCGATGCCATGACGGAGTGCCTCAGCCTGGGCTGATTTACCTCCACCCTTCAAAGTAGCGACAACATCGAATTTGTCAAGTGAGTCAGTCAGAACAAAAGGTTTGGTAGCTATTTTCTGATCAATTGCACCACCGAAATAATCGGCAAAGGCAAGTTTGTTAACATTAATGTTACCGCTGCCTGGTTGCAGCCAAACACGGGCAACTGCTGTTTTCCTTTTTCCTGTGGCATAGTAACGAAGCTCAGACATATCTTTACAACCTCATTTATAATTCAAGATTTTCCGGCTTCTGCGCTTCATGTGGGTGTTCAGAGCCAGCATATATTTTGAGTTTTTTCAACTGATTACGACCGAGTGTATTTTTTGGCAGCATACCTTTTACCGCGTTATAAATCAATTCTTCAGGATTTTTACTGAGAATCTCCTTTGCAGTACGGGTACGCAGACCACCCATATAACCTGAATGGGTATAGTATAATTTGTTCTCAAGTTTTCTACCAGTTAAACGGACTTTTTCAGCATTAACAATAATGACGAAATCACCGGTATCCTGAAAAGTTGAAAAGTTGGGTTTATGTTTACCGCGAAGCCTGCGAGCAACCTCGGAAGCAAGTCGACCAAGAATCTGCCCCTGAGCATCAACTACAAGCCATTTCCGTTCAATTTCTTTGACCGGGGTCAATATCGTTTTCATTGCAATAACCTCAACTTACGACAAAACAACATCCGACCTGGATATTTCGGATGCATTATTGACAAAAAAAGGTCCGAACCCGGTTCGAACCTTTACATATTATGGAGCGGGAAACGAGATTTGAACTCGCGACTTCAACCTTGGCAAGGTTGCACTCTACCACTGAGTTATTCCCGCTTTTATTTCAGTTCCAAAAACAACGCGACTATAACCGGGGGCACGAATATTTGTCAACAAAAAATTACTCTTTATCTCTGTTTTCAGAAAGCTTTCATTTTGTCCAAAAAGAGAAAAATCTTGCCAGTCAATAAACTAAATTGTTATAGATATACAACAGCAACATTGTAAAGATACAGCTAAAACTATCTACGACAAAAAAACATTCCCGAGAGACCTGGATGACCCCTCCCCGTCAAAGCTTAATTGAACGAAAAACCAACGAGACCGATATCAAACTCAGCCTCTCCATTGATGGATCTGGTAAAGCACTTATGCGTACCGGGGTTCCTTTTATGGACCACATGCTCACCCTTTTCACTGTCCATGGTTTTTTTGACCTTAACATTGAAGCAACTGGTGACTTGGAGATTGATGCGCATCATACGGTTGAAGATGTCGGAATCTGTCTTGGCCAGGCATTCAAACGTTCGCTTGATAATTTCAGCGCCATAAACAGATATGGACACTGTACTTTACCGATGGATGAAGCGCTGGCTAAGGTGACCGTAGATTTTTCCAATCGTCCACTTCTTTACTATAATGTCGTAGAATGTGATCAGAAAGTCGGAACCTTTGATACTGCCCTTGTCCAAGAATTTTTGCGGGCTTTTTCATTACATGCAGGGATGACCCTGCATGTCGAAGTACCCTATGGTCAAAACACGCATCATATTCTTGAGGCCATTTTTAAAGCACTCGGTAGAACCTTAGATCAGGCAACTGCTGTACATGCAAAATTAGAGGGGCCATTATCTTCGAAAGGCTCACTGTAATATTTATTCATCGAACCATCGGAGGCTTTCTTTTGAAACGTTTTGCTATTTTTCTATCATCGCTTTCAGCATTTCTCATCGCACTGTCGCTGACTTCATGCACTCACAAGACTCAACCACTCTCTATTGAAGAAGAAAAAGCCCCTGTGACGGTTGAGTCGCTTGTCATTCTCCCCACCGATATCAGTAAACCAGATACCGCCGACAAAAAGACAGTCGTTCAGCTAAAAACTGGAGCTTCGGTTCTGCATTCTCTGATTCAGGAAAGGTATGGAGACAAAAAAGGTTTCCTTTTACTTACAGACAACCAGAAGGAAGCACTAATTGCCGATTTCAATGGAAATACGCAGATGACGGCTTGCCATATAGGCCGCCAACTTAATGCTGACGCTGTAATGCTGACTTCAGTTAGCCGTTACCGTGAACGCGA
>QKJV01000114.1 GCA_003249165.1 Desulfobulbaceae bacterium
CGAATACATCTCGGTTATTTTTCACAACAAAGGCATTTTTCATATTTTTTCGCCGTGATATTCCATCCAGTCCAGTCTGTGGAATGGTGTCTCGGCTGCGTTGGATGATCGTTTTCTTTATTATGTGCCTTTTTCCCGGATAAAAAACTCCGGCAAGAAGCAATGATTGATTGTAACCACGATTTTTCAGACGATTTTCATGTAGAGGTACAGCGATAATACAGTCAGGTATTACAAGATCTTCACACGGGCTGCTTTGCTCTTTCAGCTTAGAAAATGTCTGCAAACCTGCTTTTCTGCCACCAAATTTCAATCCCATTATGGCTTTAGCCGCCGTTTTATTATAGGTAATTATTGACCGTGCTTTATCGAAATACCATTTTTTTTTCAGGCAAACACCGCAAAGATGGTTTTCTCCAGCAGGGAAAGGAATACCACAACATGGACAATACGGATGCGAAATTAACGTTATTTTATCCCTGCATCCTTCACAAAACAGAAAGGAAGATTCATTGATGGCTTTACCACAATTAAGACAACGGGGAGGAAAGCAGAGATCAGCTAAAGCATGAACAGTTTTTTGTATACATGTGAACATTTTTCTAATCATTGAATTCATCAGAATGACATGTTAGTTTCCAACAATGCATAAATTATTCTTAAAATAGAAAGGCTATTCATGAAATCCATTTTTTATGCCGTACTCTCTATAGTGGTTGCCATTATTTTTATAAAAAAAATGATAAAGAAGAATTTCTGTACCCCTTGAATCATCGTTTATGGATCCATAGGTTTGGGTCTGATAACTTTTTTTCTGCTCAGCAGATTTTTTTGATATCCATATTTATTCAAACATAATTGTATCCTTTTCAATCAGCTGAAGTAACATCATGAAGGTAAAAAACTCTCATTATCGTACCATCTGGCCTGATCCGGCAGATAATACAATTATAAAAATTATCGATCAGCGTCTTCTCCCTCACCGTTTTGTTATAGAAGAGCTGAAAACAGTCGAAGATTTCTGCAGAGCTATCAGGGATATGCATGTACGCGGGGCAGGACTCATCGGGGCGACCGCAGGATTTGCCATGTACAGTGCGTCTCTTTTCGCACCACAAGCAAACGCGAACTCTTATTTTCAAGAAGCAGCACAAAAACTTCTTGCGACACGTCCTACTGCAAAAAATCTTGCCTGGGCAGTTGAAAGGCAGCTCTCAGCTATCTGTGATGAGGAACACAGGGAAAAACGTATTGAAAAATTATTTAAATCCGCCTGTGAAATAGCAGATGAAGATGCATCATACTGTCAAAAAATAGGGGAATTCGGATGTGAACTGATTGCCGCGATCAGTAAAAGAAAAGGTGGGGAACAAGTAAACATACTCACTCACTGCAATGCGGGGTGGCTTGCCTTTGTGGATTATGGTTCAGCAACAGCACCTATTTATGCCGCACATCATGCGGGCATAAAAACACACGTTTATGTGGATGAGACTCGGCCATGGCTGCAGGGAGCCCGGTTGACTGCCTGGGAATTGAAAGAAGAAGGAGTTCCTCATACGCTGATTGCTGATAATACGGGTGGTCATCTTATGCAGCATGGCATGGTTGATATGGTTATTGTCGGCACTGACCGAACAACTTTCACAGGTGATGTTGCCAATAAAATTGGTACCTATCTCAAAGCTCTTGCCGCAAAAGATAACAATATACCTTTTTATGTGGCTCTCCCTTCTTCAACGTTTGATTGGGATATAGAAGACGGTGTAAAGCAAATTCCCATCGAAGAACGTTCAGGAAATGAAGTTAATTATGTTACCGGCCTTACTTCTGACAACAAGATTGAAACGGTACTCGTTCCCCCGGAAAACACAAAATCCTTAAATTTTTCTTTTGATGTTACTCCGGCAAGACTGATCACAGCTTTAATAACAGAAAGAGGTGTTGTTGCGCCAAATCGGCAAGAAATATTGCGCATGTATCCGGAAAAATCAAAGAGCCTCTATAACATACTCATGAAATAGGGGGCGAAATGCTCTTATTTTATTGTTTTCCCGTGAAGGGTGTATTCTGTTTGTTAAAAGCACTATTACCAGACCTCTTTTTGGATCAATCCAGAAAGAAGTGCCGGTAAAACCGAGATGACCTACACTTTCTCTGCTTAAAAACCTGCCAGCTGCAGAACCGATTTCTGAAGGAGTATCAAAACCAAGTCCCCATGTACTGTCCGCAACCATTTTTTGTCTCTTAAAAAATTCTTTGAGAATTTCTTTCGAAAAATATGGATGACTTGCCTGGTAATGCCATACATCAAGTAAAAATGAAGTAAGAGAAAGAACATCATCTACTGCAGCAAAAAGACCTGCCTGTCCGGAAACTCCTCCTACGGCATAGGTATTTTCGTCATCAACTTCGCCTGCCAATATTTTTTTACGCCATGGACAGTCTTGCGTCGCAGCAAATTCCTTTATATTTTTCTGCAATGGGTTAAAAATTATTTTTTCGGCCAACATGAGAGGCGCCATGACCCTATTTTTAACATAAATATCAAGTGGCTGACCCGATTGAATTTCCACAATCATCCCAAGCAGAATAAAACCTAAATCACTGTACAAAGCTTTACCACCTATAGGGTATATGAGAGTATCCTGCAAAATAGAATGGAGCAGGGTACTCTTCCTTCTCTCATTTTCTTCAATCAGAATAAGATTTTCATAAAAAGGATGGTAAGCGGCAAGTCCTGAGCAATGATTTAATAGATGACGGAGTCTGATATCTTTTTTATCAGAAGGAATTTCCTGTCGGAGAAGAGAGGAAAGGGGAAAATCAAGATCTAATTTTTTTTCCTGAATAAGGCAAAGTATAGCAAGAGTTGTTGCCAAAGGTTTTGTCAAAGAGGCCAGATCGAACATAACCTCTTTTTTTATTTTTTTTTGCTGCGGTAAAAGAGAAGAGTAACCCCAGGCACCAGTAAATATATTTTTTTTAATTCCGTCATGTATGGAAATACCGACAGCTGCACCGGGAAATATCTTATCGTTAATTGCTTTTTTAATAAATGGATCGAGTTTTTTATTTACATCTGTAATAAAAGAAGCTTCATCCTTCAATTTATGAAAACCTTTTTATAATCCTTCAGATTTTCCAACGCTATTCCACTTCCTAAAGCAATGGAAAGTAATGGATCTTCAGCCAAATGACAGGGAATTTTCGTCTCTTTTTCAATAAGAGTATTCAGACCACGCAGTAAAGAACCTCCTCCGGCCATATAAATACCATCTTCATAAATATCTGTCACAAGTTCCGTCGGGGTTTTTTCTAGAGCCCTTCTTACTGCTTCAACAATTGCATTGACTGGTTCTGACAGTGCTTCCCTTATTTCCTGAGGCGTGACAGTGATCTCTTTGGGATTACTGGTAAGGACATCTTTACCGATAAGGGTATGCGATTGTAAATCCGGCATGTCGATAGCGGATCCGATTTCAATTTTACATTTTTCAGCGCTATTTTCGCCTATAAATACTTTATGTATGTTAAAAATATGGTTTATTATGGCTTCATTAAGTTCATCGCCTGCAACACGCAGAGATTCACAATACGCAACAGAAGACATTGTAATCACAGCAACTTCTGTTGTTCCACCGCCAATATCGATAACCATTCTACCTCTATTCTGAAATACATCCAGACCTGTACCAATGGCTGCCGCCATTGGCTCTTCTATCAAATAAATCCTCCCACACCCGACTTCTACAGCTGCTTCTATAACAGCCCTTTTTTCCACCTGAGTTATTCCAGTAGGAACGCAAATGACGACAGATGGTTTTATAAAAGGACTCAGACGCTGAATTTTAAGAAAAAAATTCTTAATCATCGCCTGAGTGATGACAAAATCTGCGATAACACCATCTTTTAAAGGACGAACAGCGGTTATATGCTGTGGTGTTCTTCCAAGATATTTTTTTGCCGCTGTACCTACTGAAAGAATTTCTTTTGTATAAGTATTATAAGCCACTACAGAAGGCTCATTTACAACAATACCTGCACCTTTCATATAAATGAGGGTATTAGCAGTACCAAGATCCATAGCCATGTTTTTTGAAAAAAGCGCCGGAAATGTTAATTTTGTCATTTTTTATTGAAGTATTCCTTAAAGAAAAGTTTGCTTAAAAGTATAATTGTTTTTTTTTCTTTTGGATTCCATTTGTCATCGGCTTTTTTTACCAGAGCCAATGCGCCTGAATTTTTATTTTTTTTAGAAGTTAAAGGAATGCATAAAAAATTATTTACATTTTCAAAAGGCTCATCTTTATTGATGATAAATGATTTCTCGTTTCTACTAACTTTTTCCAAAAAAAGTTGTTTTTTATTTTTCAATACCCAACCTAATAAACTATATTGATCAAAATAATCATAAGGAAATTCTTTAAATATATTTTTATTTTTATTTCTATATATGGAATAAAGAAATTTTTCTTCATCAACAAAAACAACAGCTTCAAGATTCAATCTTTCAATCAATATTTGTAAAAATTCTTTACTAAATTCATTTTTTGTAATTGTATTAACAATTGTTTCATTTATATTAAATGATAGAATTAAAAGATTTTCTAATATATTTTTTTCATTTATTTCTTTTTCAGTATCAATTATTGAAACAATTATCTGCGACATCTGCCGCAAAATTTTCTCTTTTTCCTCTGTAAAAACGTAACTTTTTTTACTATCAACACAAAGTACACCATAATTTTTTGGAAGCGGAATAGCCACCAAGGATTTTATATCCTCATCTTTTTCATAAAATTTCAGAGTAGTAGCATCACGTTTGTCAAAATAACTGGCAAGAACGGATTTTTGCTCTCTAAAAACCCAACCAATAATTCCTTCTCCTGACCGCACCTTACAATCTTTTTTTATGTTCCCACTCAGTGAATGAAAAGAATAAAGGACCAAACTTTCCGTATCAGTCTCTTCGGTTAAAAAAAGACTGGTTGTATAGGATTCCATTATATTTGAAATCAATTCAACAAATTCATATATTCGCTGCAGAATTTTCATCAAAAATCAGTGCTGTCTCATAGTTGAGCAATAAAAAACGGCCCGGAGGCTCCTTTGATGTTATAATGAGTTCACCACAAACTTAATCATAACAAGGAGATCCGAGCCGTGGCATATTATAACACAATCCTTCGACAAATTACTGCATTTATCCCGAAACATGAATTTGAGTATCACGCTGCTATCCATCACTCAGGGCAAAAATTCCGTTCTTACAACAGGTGGAGCCAGTTCATGGCAATGCTGATCGGACAATTATCCGGCAGAAAAAGCCTCCGGGATATCACCGACAACCTTGAAGCCAGGTATAGCCATCGTTATCACCTCGGGATGAAGCACACGTCTCGCGCAACTCTGGCCAGAGTCAACGAGCAACAGCCTGCCAGTCTCTACAAGGTCATGTTTGCCAAACTTCTCGAGAAATGCCGGCGGATAGCCCCCAATCACAAGTTTTCGTTCAAGGGCAAACTGTATCTGCTTGACGCAACCACCATCAACCTTTGCCTTTCTCTATTTCCGTGGGCCAAATACCGGACGAGGAAAGGCGCCATAAAGCTGCACATGGGTCTTGATGCCGGTGGCTACCTCCCTGCCTTTATGGACTTGACCGAAGGCAGGGTTCATGAAATCAACTGGGCAAAGACACTTACCCTTCCCAAAGGCTCCTTTCTCTGCTTTGACCGAGGTTTTACCGACTACGGCTGGTATAACTCGCTCGATCAAAACGGTATTTTCTTTGTCACCCGCCTGAAAAGCAACGCAGATCTTCAATATTTACTCAAGCGGGCTGGCCGCAAGGGGCCAGGAATAACCAATGACCAGCAAATCCGGCTCAAAGGGATTTCTAACCCTCTTCGCCTGGTGTCGTACTTTGATAGCGAAACCGGCGAAGAATTCCGCTATGTCACCAACGCCCACCATTTGAGGGCCAATGAGGTGGCCAATATCTACAAAGAGCGTTGGCAGATCGAGCAGTTTTTCAAGTGGGTCAAGCAGAACCTGAGAATCAAAACCTTCCTC
>QKJV01000260.1 GCA_003249165.1 Desulfobulbaceae bacterium
ATGCATATTTGCTTGACGAAATAGGGAATAGTGTCTCCCGGCTTAATCTCCAAAGTGGTAGCATTGAAAAACAGGTTCGTGTCGGTTCGCGACCTAAGCATATCCTCTATCTCGAAAAGGAAGATCTGCTAGCCGTTTCCTGTGCATACGCTCAGAAAGTATATTTTTTGGATGCAACATTCCTTACGACCGTTTCGACTGTAGATACAGGTGGTACTCCCGATGGAATGGTCGTTCAGGACAAATATCTGTATGTCGCGGAAAGCTCCAGTAATTCATTGTCTGCTTTTGAATATCCCGGCGGAGGCAAGAAAAACCGTATCAACGTAGGTGTAAAACCAAGAAGGCTTGTTTCTGCCAATAACCACATTTATATCGCTAACTATGGTTCTAACTCGATTTCCATCCTACGACCTGGCCAATTGAATGCTTCAAGAACTATCCGAATAGGTGGGGTCCCATTTGAAATGGATGTTTCTCTCTCCCGGCAGTGGCTTTACGTCGGAGATCAGGGGAGGCAGGGCATTGTTGTCATCGATTTGTCAACTAATAAGGTCGCCGGATGGATTGATCTTGGTGCCGTTCCCGATTCAGTTGTCGTGGTAAAGGAGTAAGAATTTATTGAAGCATACGAACGATGGCAGGTTCAAAAAAAGTCAGCCGTATGCCTTTTTGGATGACATTTTGAAGTGAGAGCTGGTTCACAATTGTAAGTAAATTGCAATCACCTTCTTGGAGTATTTCATTACAAAACATTGAAAAAAGGCCCACTCGCCCTTGGCCCGTTCAGCCTTTTCATGCCCGACTGCTGGACCAGTCTCTAACTCCATATCCAACGCTGATGCACTCGCCACTGATTAAAATTTGAAAATTTCCTACGTCTGCAGGCTATGGATCAACAGCCGGGGCCGTACTGTTTTTTTAATGAAGATGATCGCTGAAAGGGATCGATGTGTCATCTTCTGTAAGGTCGCTAAGCTGGTTTGACATCTCGCTTTCAAGCTTATAGCGAGCAATTTTGCGTCTGAGAGTATCTTTTGAGATGCCCAATTCCTGACAGGTCGCCATCCTTTTCCAGCCATTTCGTTCCAATGCCATAAGAATAGCCTGTTTTTCGATTTCTTGGAGGGATTGCAGACCTTGGCTTTTATGGGAGCTGTCAGATACCGTGCTGCTCCCACCAGTCGGTGGTATGATAAAGGGGTCCGGCAGATGCTCAGGTTGAATAAAACCTCCTTCACATAGGATAAATGCATATTCTATAATATTTTCCAGTTCACGAATATTTCCCGGATAATCATACCGCATCAGAAGATTTAGAGCTGCGCTGGAGATGCCGACAATATCTTTCCCCTGTTGCGCACTGTATTGTTTTATAAAATGATCGATGAGAAGGGGAACATCCTTCATCCTTTCCCGTAAGGGAGGAAGATGTATTTTGACCACATTCAATCGGTAAAAAAGATCCTCACGGAAAAGACCTTTATTCACAAGATCCTGCAGATCATGGTTTGTCGCGGTAATGATACGAACATCTGCTTTAATAGGAATATTGGAACCAAGTGGCTCATAAATTTTATTCTGGAGAACGCGCAGGAGTTTTACCTGAAGAGATTGAGGAATGTCGCCTATCTCGTCCAAGAAAAGAGTACCTTTCTCCGCTGCGGCAAAGCGGCCGGCTTTGTCCTGTTTGGCATCGGTAAACGCTCCCGCCTTGTAGCCGAATAACTCTGATTCAAGGAGAGTTTCCGGTAAGGCGCCACAATTGACAACGACAAAAGGTTTCTCGCTTCTTGTGCTTGCGTGATAAATAGCCCTGGCAATCAACTCCTTGCCAGTGCCGCTTTCCCCCATGATAAGAACAGTACTCGGGCTGCGGGCTATATCGGGTAAAATATTGAAAATACGCTGCATGGAAGCGCTTTTGCTTATAATTTCGTCGAAAGAATAGCTTTTGTTTATTTGTTTCTGCAAGATAGTAACTGTGGAAAGATCGCGGAAAGTTTCAACACCACCGACGATGTTCCCCTCGTGATCGATGAGGGGAGATGCGCTTATGCTCACCGGAATTTTTCCACCATGGACATCAGTGATTGTTATTGATCTGTTTGCTACGGCTTTCCCGCTGTATAGACTTTGAGCAATTGCACATGATTTGCCGCAGATGCTTGAATGGAAGATGTCACCACAGAATTTGCCTATAGCATCCTCTTTTTTCCAACCGGTTATCTGCTCTGCCGCATGGTTAAACGACGTAATTTTCCAGTTCCTGTCTACAGTGAACACTCCATCAGCTACACTGTCCAAAATCATTCGGTTCGACATGCTGGACTCGGCTTCCTGGAGGACAACAACGGCACCGGAAAACTGTTCATCCAAGCCAGGAATGGGTACCGCGGTAGCAAGAAGAGAGGTAGGCCTTTTTGTGGAAGCACTATCAATTACCAGGCTGAATTCTGTTACAACATTTCCGGAAGCAAGTGCAGGATAAAGAGAAGTAATCAGCTCCTGAAAACGTGTATCCTTACCGAAGACTTCTTGATACTTTTTGCCTATAATATTTTTTGCTTTGAGGCCGAAAAGGTCTTCAGATGCGTGGTTAAACGAGGTCAGTTCCCAATCAGCGTTAACCTTGAATATGGCATCCGCTACATTTGGTATTTTATTAATTTTTGATAATTTAACCATGAGATTCCTGACCTGGTATTATAAAAAAAATCAAAACTAAAAGAATACAGGTACTTTTAAAATTTTTAATCAATAATCTTTAAATGGAGAATGTGGCAAATTGAAGCATTGGGATCAAAATGATCCAAAAGGGTTGTATAAGGGGCAAAATAATCCCTTGCGCATTCAATGTTAAGTTTTAATATAAAAAGGAAGTAAAATACACCTCTTTAATTGGGCTAAAGATTATTATGATGAGGTCAGATAATGGATGATATAAATCAGATAGTACACACTATTTCATTGAGTATGGGTGCTGCCTGGGCAAGTGGTATTAACCTTTATGCTACATTGCTGACCCTTGGTTTACTCGGGGCAACCGGGAACATGTCTTTACCTCCGGATTTGCAGATTTTAACTAATCCTCTGGTGATTGGCGCTGCTGGTTTGATGTTTGTCGTTGAATTTGTCGCCGATAAAATGCCCGGTGTTGATACTGGCTGGGACTCTATTCATACCTTTGTCCGTATACCGGCAGGAGCATTACTTGCCGCCGGAAGTCTTGGTGAAGTCAACAGTGCTGTAACCCTTGCCGCCGCTATTTTGGGTGGAACTCTTGCTGCTGGAAGTCACGCTACTAAGGCTGGATCAAGAGTGTTAATCAATACTTCACCCGAACCGTTCAGTAACTGGTTAGCCTCACTGGCTGAGGATGTGGCGGTTATTACCGGAGTGTGGGCCTCTTTGGCACATCCTTATGTTTTTCTCGTCATTCTCGCCATTTTGATTGCTTTAATGATCTGGCTTCTCCCAAAGCTCTGGGCTGGTATAAAAAAGGTCTTTGCTGTTTTGGGGCGTCTTTTCAGCGGCAATAAGCAGTCACCCCCGTCAGTTAAAGGCTAGCAATTTTACCGATACTAATCCTGATAAATTGCTATAACCGTTATTTGGAGTTCGTATAGTATGTTGCAACATTTCGTTTATAGCTGCGATGTAACGACGGATAAGGTTTCACGAATAAGAGGATCTTTCGGCCTCCTCTGATTTCACAAAGTCCATGCATCTGTCTACTTTGTTTTAAATAATCCTGTCTAAGAGGCGAATGAGGAGTTTCCGCAGTCAACAGATACTCCGTGGGTATCTTTTATCCTTTTTATGTGGTATAGTCGTCCGCGTTTACAAAGAAGCAGATACTCTCTGTATCTTCTACCATAAGATACCTCGGCGAGGTTACACAAAAAGGAGAATGGAATGGCAGGGGCTAAAAAAGGTGATAAAGTCAAAATTCATTATACTGGCAAGCTTGAGGACGGCACGGTTTTCGACTCTTCAGCAGGAAGGGAACCTCTTGGGTTTACCATCGGAAGCGGGCAGGTTATCCCGGGATTTGAAGAGGCAGTGCTCGGCATGCAGCCCGGTGACAGCAAAAATGTATTGATTCCTGTTGATAAGGCTTATGGCCCTCGTAATGAAGAACTTGTAATGCCTTTTCCTAGAAGTCAGGTTCCCCCTGAGTTAAATCCTGAAGTTGGGCAAAAGTTACAGCTGGGAGGTCCCGACGGCCAACCGATTATGGTGTCTGTGGCGAGTATTACGGATGAACAGATTTTCCTTGATGCCAATCCTCCGTTGGCCGGTAAGGATTTATTTTTTGATATTGAACTCGTTTCCATCGGCTGAGAGGAATAGATGGTATCACGGCAGAGGTGGCTATTTGAGCGAAAACCACACTTTGCAAAACAAATTGATGGAGCGTTGACCGGCGCGTATTCGATGACCGGTCAACCATCATTCCTTACCATTGCTCTATATGGACACATTCACTTCTAAAGCGGGTGCGGGCTTCGGGTTTTTCTGCAGGCCAGCCAATGGCAATAGCACACATCGGAATGATTCCTTCAGGAAGATTAAACATTTTGATTATACCATCCATTCGTTCCTGACGGGGATGGACCCCCAGCCAGCAAGCTCCCAGATCTAGTGTGTTGGCTGCCAGCAAAATATTCTCCACTGCGGCGCTTAAATCCTGCAACATATAGGATTCTTTTTTATCATGAGCTCTATTGATATCACCGCATACAACAAACGCAGCTGTTGACTGGTGCAGCATTTTCCCGTGGGGGAGGATGGTAGCCAATTTGTCAAGATTCTCCCGCTCTCGCAAAACAATGAAATGCCACGGGTCCCTGGCAACCGCCGATGGTGCGGCCATGCCGGCTTCGAGTAAATCAGTCAGAAGAGTATGGGATACTTCTTTTTTACTATATTTCCGTATACTGCGGCGGGAAAAGATATAGTCTAGTTTGTGATTCATATTTGCACCTTTTATTAGTAAAGGGGGAATTTTGAACTGGCGTCAAACAATCTATCTTGCCTCAGACAGAAGATTTTAATGAAAAGAAAATTTTGGCGAGGAGAAAGAACCATGGAGTGCCATGCATAAACAAATCGAACCAGTCAATTGGGCGGACAAGATTCCCTTTTAGCAGCATCTGCAGTTTTTCCCATATGTGAGGAGGATGAAAAGGGGCAAGGCCAATCGTCAGGCAAGCCAGAATTAGAATTCCCCATGGGATTGAAGAGAGAAGTTTTTCCATAGTTTTGTTTTTTTATTAAAATTTATTACGTTAGCTCAACGTTATAAAAATAATAAGATTTCATAATAAAAAAATAAACGACAAAAATAAGGGCTGTCTGCTCACCATGGAAAAGAGGACAAATTTTATTATAAGGAGTTCTGAGATCGATAACGAATACAGAAGCAAAGCATATAATAAACAATAAGAGGATTGTTTACTCGAAAAAGGATTTATTAAATAACTGGTTTTTTGAATGAGGATGCTGGTGGATGGATTTTTTATTTATACTGTCAATTATAACCTTGGTTTTTATCATGGTTTTCGGGTTTATGTCTTTTTGCGGGGGCCTTCGGATAGCTTGGCTCGACAATATTCAACCCTTGGAAAATGCTAGATGTCCTATCGTTTCTATAATCATCCCTGCTCTCAATGAAGAAAGAAATATCCGCAAAGCCCTCCATTCCGTTTTGTCGCTGGATTACCAGCCTTTGGAAATAATAGTCGTAAATGATCGATCAACGGATTTAACGGGAATTATTCTTGAAGAAATCGCTTCGGACCATAGAGATGTAATGAAAGTCATTCATATCAGTAAACTTCCTGATGGATGGCTTGGCAAGAATCATGCCTTGCACATTGGGTCGCAACAGGCAAAAGGGGATTATCTGCTTTTTACCGACGCTGATGTCGTTATGGAATCAACGACGCTGAAACGTGCGATGAGGCGAGTTATTGAGTACAATCTCGATCACCTTTCTTTGCTTTTCAAAGCGGTTCTTCCATCCTCCCTGTTGCAAAT
>QKJV01000282.1 GCA_003249165.1 Desulfobulbaceae bacterium
TATATAGTATATGATTTTTTCGGTGGCCAGAGCGAGAAGGACACACCCGTTCTCATTCCGAACACGGAAGTTAAGCTTCTCCGCGCCGATGGTACTGCCAGGGAAACTTGGTGGGAGAGTAGGTCGCTGCCGAATTCTTCTTTTTAGCCCTCATTACACCTTATACGGTAATGAGGGCTTTTTTTTTTACCCCTTTTCCGTTTGTGATTCAAATATTATTGAATTCCATAATCTCTTGCGTAACCATATGGGTTGAAAAAGTTTCCGGTTGTGATTTCCTCACGTTATGGTTTATCTTCAGTTTATTATTCTCTTTATTTAATATTGATTTCTGATTAAGCCGTTTTTTTATGAGCAAAAAAAGTTTCAGCGCTATTGTCCTCGCTGCGGGCAAAGGTACCCGCATGAAATCCGCTTTTGCAAAAGTTTCTCATAATGTTTTTTTCAAACCGATGATTTACCATGTCCTGGACGCCCTCCTTCCATTGCAGGCAAACCAAATTGTCGTTGTTACCGGCCATCAGGCTGAAACGGTAGAACGTTTATGTTCTGATTACAACGTCAGATTTGCACGTCAAACTGAGCAACTCGGTACCGGTCATGCCGTTCTTGCTGCCCAAAATTCTTTTGATGATATTAACTCTGATGTCATTATGATATTATGTGGTGATACTCCTCTGATCCAAACTGAGACATTGAAGTCTATGCTCGACAACCATATTTCGGAAGGGCATATACTTTCCGTAATGACTGCTGTCGCTGAAAATCCGACAAATTATGGTAGAATACTGCTGGACGATACCGGATGTCTACAGGCAATAGTCGAAGAGAAGGATGCCACTTCTGAACAGAAAAAAATTAATGAGATTAATGCTGGAATATATTGTATAGACAAAAAATTTCTATTTTCGGCATTGAAAAATTTAAAAACAGATAATAAACAGGGTGAATTGTATTTTACCGACATTGTGGCCATTGCTAACTCCCAAGGATTTCCTGTTAATAGATTCTGTTGTTTGAATATAGAGGAAACTCTTGGTGTAAATTCCAGAATGGAATTAGCTTCGGCTCATCAAATACTGCAGAAGCGATTTATATATAAACTTATGGAGAGTGGAGTAACTTGTATTCTCCCTGAGACACTCTCGATCAGTGGTGACACAGTGATTGGACGTGATACAGTTATATCGCCAAACGTTTTTATTGGTGGTAAATGTGTTATAGGTGACAATTGCCTCATTTCATCGTTTAGTTGTCTGCTGAATTCCAGAATTGGAGATAATGTCATAGTTCATGAACATTCCTATTTAAATGGAGCCGAAGTCGAGAGTAACTCAACTTTGTCTCCCGGTACCCATATTAATAATAGCATTTCTTGCACTGAAGGAGATTGAAATAAATGGAGCATAATCAAGATCTGATTCGCTTGGCCGGGGTAGTTGAAGAATTGCTTGGAAGTTATAATCAACTTAAGCAGGAAAAAAACGATCTCATCAGAACTATTGGAGAAAGAGACAAAAATATCAGTGAGTTACAAGCTGTGATCGCCAAAATGAAAGAGGAAAAAGCCGATGTGAGTCAACGGGTGTCGGGTATATTGGCTGCCTTGGAAAATTGGGAACAGGGGCATGGTGATGAGCCTGAAAAATTGTCAGAGATTAATGGACAATAATTTTTTCGGAGCATTGCCTTTATAATAATGTATATGATACATATAAACTTATTTTCGATATTCATTTATTTAAGGTAACCAAAACGTTAAATTGTCGTATTATTAAGGTGTTTTGAGGTATATTATTTTGTTTCTTCGGTGTGGTGTCGCAGAGCTATAGTGAATTGTTGAAGCAGTATAGCTGATTTCGTAAAAATATTATGTATGGGCAATGAAGAGCAGGTGCCACAGTGCAACGATTGGTAAGATTTGAAGTGCTCGGTCAAGAATACCCCCTATACACTGATGCGACTGAGGAAGATGTAAAGGAGATTTTGGATCTTGTTAAAACTCAGTTAGAGATGAATGCGAAATCGTCGACCACGCTGCCTGCTAACAAGTTGGCAATTCTAACCAGTTTGAACATGGCGGGCAAGTATGTGAAACTTAAAAGAGAATTTGAACAGTATAAACAAATGATAGCAGAATCTGTTACTATTATGAAAACTAAGATTGATAATTCTCTGGAATTTAAGTAAGTATATATCTATATTTTCCCCTGCCTGACTCGTGATGTTCAGTATATTTGAGCCAACACGAACATCAAGGGACTCTCCGCTGATGCATTAAAGATGTTCTGATTATTCGGAAGGACTTGAGGGCATTATGAGTCTGTCCCACCTAACTCTGTTAGGTTCGATGTCGCTGATCACACGGTTATGGCGGGGGATTTGAAAGTTTAAACTCTGTCATGTGACAGTTTATATAACAAAATCAATTAAGCTGGTCTTGTCGTTCTAGAGGAACTTTTTTAGGGCGGGACATTTTTTTAGCTGAAGAAATTGCCCTGCAGTAGGCCGAATTGAGTATTGTGCTTAAGCCGAATTAGCCCTGAATGTAAATTTTCAGGTTTATATATAGATTTTTATGCCGACATGAGTGTGTCAGGCTTATACGCAATCATGTTGCCGTATCATCTTTAAGATGTGGCTCGAAGCTGCACGTATTTGCTGATGTATAATATATTTTATAATAAATGATCAGCCGATAATCTCTTTTCTTCCTCGCCTAATTCCCGCCGCTGTTCCTCTGTTTACGGTTTCTCCAGTTTTTTGACACTTTTATCTGGAGGTTTTCTCCGTGACTCTTTCCCAATTTATATTAGTGCTGCTGGCACTGGTCGGTGGTATCGTCCTGGGCTTTTTTTTACGAAAAAAGCTGATTGAAACTAGGCAACAGAACATTGAAGAACAGGGGAAAAAACTTATTGAAAATGCCTTGGACGAAGCAGAGCGAATCAAGAAAGAGGCTTTGCTCCATGCCAAAGATGAGGAGTATCAACTTAAGCTTACAGCCGAACAGGAAATCAAGGAACTCAAATCTGTCATAGTCTCCGAAGAAAAGCGACTTGCCCAGAAAGGAGAACAAATCGAAAGAAAAATAGATTTGCTCGATAAACGTGAAATTGACTTGCTAAACAGAGAAAAGGGATTGTCCTCTGAAGAGATAAAAGTTCAATCTCGAAGAAAAGAAATTGATTCCCTGGTTGAAGAACAACGGATGCGACTTGAAAAAATTTCGGGAATAACCCGGGATGAAGCGAAGCAGCTTTTAACGGAAAGCATTGAAAGTGAAGCGAGAATGGAGGCGGCTAAGGCGATAGTTCGTATTGAAAATGAGATGAAAATTCAGGCGGACAGGAAGGCTAAAAATATTCTTGCCCTTGCCATTGCCAGATATGCAGGTGAATACGTCGCTGAAAAAACTGTTTCCGTCGTGCCCTTACCGAACGATGAAATGAAGGGAAGGATTATCGGCAGAGAAGGGAGGAATATTCGTGCTATTGAAGCTGCAACCGGTATTGATGTGATAATCGATGATACCCCTGAAGCAGTTATTCTTTCCGGCTTTAATCCTGTAAGGCGTGAGGTTGCACGACAATCGCTGGAACGCTTAATTACCGACGGACGTATTCATCCTGCCCGTATTGAGGAAATTGTTGAGAAAGTTTCAAAAGAACTCGAAGTTACCATGCGTGAGGCGGGCGAACAGGCTACTTTTGATGTTGGAGCCCATGGCGTTCCGCTTGACTTGATAATGCTTCTCGGCAGGTTGAAATACCGTACCAGTTATGGACAGAATGTGCTGCAGCATTCTCTAGAAGTCGCCTTTCTCTGCGGAGTCATGGCTTCTGAATTGGGTATCAATGTCAAACAGGCGAAGAGAGCTGGTCTGCTGCATGATATAGGTAAGGCTGTAGATCACGAAATTGAAGGTTCTCATGCCAGTATCGGCGCCGATCTGGCAAAGAAATATGGAGAATCGCCTGAAGTTGTTCACGCTATTGCAGCCCATCATGAAGATGTACCACCCGAAGGTATCCTTGATGTTCTCGTGCAATCCGCTGATGCTCTTTCAGGAGCGAGACCGGGTGCCCGTAAGGAAATGCTGGAGACATATGTCAAGCGTCTTGAAGATCTGGAAAATATTGCTCAGTCCTTTTCCGGTGTTGAAAAATCCTACGCTATTCAGGCTGGCCGGGAAATACGCATAATTGTTAACAGTGAAAATGTCAGTGATACAGACTCTGTAATGTTGAGCAGAGACATTGCTCGTAAGATAGAAAAGGAACTGACTTATCCTGGCCAGATCCGGGTTACCGTGATCAGGGAGATGCGCTCTGTTGACTATGCCAAGTAATTTTTTTGTTTTGATACCAAGTAATTTATCCATATAACTGAGCCAAAAAGAAAATTCCGATGCAATACACCATTGAAGAGCAGGTTGCTCTAATAGAAAGAGGTGCTGTAGATGTCATCTCTCGTGAAGATCTGATCAAAAAACTGAAAAAATCTCAAGAAACCGGCGTTCCACTGCGGGTAAAAGCCGGTTTTGATCCCACCGCCCCGGATTTGCACCTTGGGCATACTGTTTTAATTCAGAAACTTAAACATTTTCAGGATTTAGGTCATGAGGTGTTATTCCTGATCGGTGATTTTACCGGAATGATCGGTGATCCAACCGGTAAATCAGAAACCCGAAAACCGTTGACACGGGAAGATGTCGCCCGAAACGCTGAGACATATAAGGAGCAGATTTTTAAAATTCTCGATCCGGCAAAAACAAAAGTAATGTTTAACAGCGAGTGGCTCAGCAAGCTGAGTTCTCATGATTTTATCAGACTTGCCTCGCAGTTGACTGTGGCGAGAATGCTTGAACGAGAAGATTTCCGGGAACGTTACGAAAATCAACGTCCGATAAGCATCCATGAATTTCTTTATCCACTGATTCAGGGATACGACTCGGTGGCCATGCAGGCCGATGTTGAACTTGGAGGAACTGATCAGCTTTTTAACGTCCTCATGGGGCGGGATCTCCAGCGGACATGGGGCCAGGAACCCCAGGTTGTCATTACAATGCCACTGCTTGAGGGGCTTGACGGTGTCAACAAAATGAGCAAGTCCCTTGGGAATTACATTGGTATCACTGACTCCGCGGACGATATCTATGGGAAGGTTCTGTCGATTTCCGACGAGTTGATGTTTCGTTATTATGATCTGCTCAGTGATCTTTCCGCAGATGATATAACAGCCTTCAAAAGCGGTATACAAAATGGCACAATTCATCCAAAAGATGTTAAAATGAAGTTAGCCCGTGAATTAACGGCCCGTTTTTATGGACAGGATGAAGCTGCACGGGCTGAAGAAAATTTTGAACGCGTTTTTAAGAAACATGATTTACCCGAGGATATCCCCGTAGTAGAAGTTTCCTGCGAAGAAAGGACAATCTGGTTACCACGTTTATTGACTTTGTCAGGTATGGTCAGCGGCACGGGGGAAGGGAGACGTATGATTTCCCAGAACGCAGTGAGCGTAAATGGTGAGAAAGTTGATGATGTTGAGTGTCAAATCTCGGTCGGAGAAGAACTGCTTCTCCGGGTTGGTAAAAGAAAATTCTGCAAGGTACATTTCTCTTAGTTCCTTTTTTCCCATGTCGAGGGGAAAATAATCAGAAGTTTTGTTCGGTTGAAATGCTTCAAAAATTGTTAGTAGATCTTTGCAGGCAAGCGTAAAGCAACGCTTCACGCTTGCCGCCTCATGAAAGTAATCAGGTTTTGACAAGCTGTTTCCTTTTGTATTTCCCCAAAAAATTCCAATTGCTTTGTGGTATTTTTCGTCCGTTCCATTTTTTTAGAATGTCGTTTTCTGGAAGCATTGGTTTTCTGCTATTCTCGGGAGAAATATCTTCCAATGTGATTATAATGCAGACAAAAGGGTAAATTTTCAGGTTTGCCTGAATAAGAGGTTTTATTCAGGACTGAGGAGGATGACAGGTGCGCAAGATTCACATTTCGCTGATTGCCAGGCGAGAAGCGAAAGAGGGTATTTTTTGCACGGCGCAAAGAGATATAAAACTGAAAAAAGCTCCTGCAAAAAAGGGAATACGATAGTCGATCATCCAGACCATTCCACCGAGTACAGGCATGACAACGGCTGCAATATGATTGATGGTGAAACCGACGGCCATGCTGGGGGCAATATCTTTCGGATCGGCCACCTTTTGAAAATAGGTGCGGATGGCAATGGCGAAGTTGAACAGGATATGATCAAAAATATACATAAGTGTTACGATTATTTTTGAGTCGGTAAAGGCGTAAATAAGAAATACCAGAATAAGCCCGGTGTATTCAACAGTGAGTACCCGGCGTTCCCCAAAGCGCAGGATTGCTTTCCCTATTAATGGACTGAGAAAGTAATTCACCATATTGTTAACAACAAAAAGAATCGTGACTTCCCGTACGGAAAAATGGAAAACTTTTACCAGAAGAAAAACGGAAAAGGCTATAAATATCTGACGACGGGCACCGGCCATAAAGGTGAGAAAATAGAAAAGGCTGTACCGTCTGCGAAGAATCATTTTACGATGCTGCGGGACTAAAGTTTTATCCGTTGGATCCTGGAAAAGTGCCCAAAATCCAACAATTGCGACAGTGCCGCCAACGCAGAGATACATGGACTTGTAACCAAGCTTTGTCCCCAACAGGAAAATAAGCAAACCTGCAGTGATATTTGCTGCGGCAGAAAGGCTTCTGAGACGGCCAAAAACAACCGGAGAAGTCTCCTTGTCGAAATATTGCAGAGTCAGTGACTGGTTTGTCGTCTCATAATAATGAAAACCGAAACTCATCACCAATGTGGTCATAATGATTCCCCCATAAGTTGGGAAGAAGCCCGCTGATGCTGTTCCTGCCCCGAGCACAATGACAGAGAGTGCCGAAAGCCTGTGTTCCGGAATGATCAACATAAGATAAACGGCAAGAAGGGCAAGAAAGCCGGGAACTTCCCTGACTGATTGTATGGCTCCCATCTGACTGCCGTTGATGCCCGCCATTTCCACAGCAAAATTGTTGAACAGGATCATCCATGTTTGCAGGCTAAGCACCGAAGCGATAGTCAACAGTATGAGGAAGCGGAGCATCGGTTTCTGTTTTTGTTCAATCATGGAGCGACCCGGTCGAGCTTACCTTGTGTCTAATCATTATGCAGACGTGACTTCCCGTTAAGATGATGAAGTATTAAGATTGTGATGAATGGAGTATATGTTGTTGGTGAATGAAGGTATAAGACTTATTTGAAGAATTCATCACGGCACATGCCAAAAGTGTTCAGGTAAAAGGTTTCCTACATATAATATATCCTCATTGATAACCAGCATTTTCTTGCTGTCTTGTTTTATCCGGTAATAATTGCGGAAAATTTCCCTTGCCAACCAAGGTGTTAAAGGTATCTTGTCGGCCATGAAGAAAAAAGGAGATAGAGTTGACAGAGGAGAAAAACTTCCTTTATGGCTTGTTCACAGCCTCATGCTTGGGGCCGCAATAATCGTCTCGAGCTCATTTACTGTAGGAGCCGCAATTACCAGGGGGCTTGATCCCGCTGTATTGCTTCTTGTCCGTTATATATTGGCTGTCCTGTGTTTTGTTCCGATTCTTGTCTGGCGGCATGGTTTTCAGGTACCTCCATTACGGCGTCTCTGCGCATACAGTGCCGTAAGTGCCTCTACCGTCGGTTTTTTTTGGTGTATGTTTGAATCGTTACGCTATACCACAGCTTTGAATACAAGTGTAATATTTACTTTGGTGCCCGGTATATCCGGTATTTATAGTGCAGTATTTCTCAAGGAACGGCTGGGATTGCCGCGTCTTATTGCCCTGTTTTTAGGAATGATTGGGGCTGTCTGGGTAATTTTCCGTGGTGATATTAATCGATTTCGTGCATTGGAAATCAACCACGGAGATTCCATTTTTTTGCTTGGCTGTTTTCTGATGGCAGCCTATACGCCGCTGGTAAAACGCATGCATCGTCAGGAATCGATGGTTATCATGACTTTTTGGGTGCTGGTCACCGGAACGGGATGGTTACTGATTCTCGCATTGCCCCATCTTGCTGCAGTTGATTGGAAGACGGTTGCTCCCCAAGTTTGGATAGGTATTGCATATCTTGCAATTTTTTCAACCATTATAACATTTTATCTCACCCATATATCGACTCTTTACCTGGGGCCGACGCGGGTTATGGCGTACAGTTATTTTTATCCCTCTTTTGTATTATTAATCGATTGGGGGTGCGGCCATGGTTTTCCTCCACCCATGGTGTTACCTGGAGTCGCTGTTGTTACTCTGGCAACAGTGGTACTGCAGCGCGGCGATACACCAGCCTCTGGAAGGCGATAGAGGTATACAGATGAAGCAAGAGATAACTGATCTGCGGGATTTGACCTGCGATGATTTGGCTGCATATATGGAACGTCTTGGATTGCCTCCCGCAAGAGCGCGGTTTGTATTTGGCTGGCTGATGCGTCCCGGGATCAGGAATTTTCCCCAGATGACAGACATTAAGGGTGAAATCAGGGAATCGCTTTCCCGCAATGCAAGCATGAGCACTCTCACGCCTTCAGTGATAGAGCAATCCAAGGACGGCACAGTAAAATTTGCCTTTAGACTTGAAGATGGTGAAGTGATAGAGTGCGTGTTGATTCCTGAAAAAGGAAGACATACACTTTGTGTGTCATCGCAGGCAGGTTGCGCCATGGGATGCCGTTTTTGCCTGACCGGCAGCATGGGGTTCAGGAGAAATTTACGGCCCGCGGAAATTGTCGGCCAGGTTCTTGCAGTAATGGAATTTATGATCGGTTCCGGCGTCAAGCGTACTACCCACAGGGAATTAATAAACAATATCGTTTTTATGGGAATGGGCGAGCCGCTGGCAAATTATGACAATCTGCTTACTGCCCTGAAGATATTGATGGATGAGAGGGGAGTGGAATTCACTGAAAGGCGCATCACCATATCAACCTGCGGTATTGTGCCGCGTATCCGTGATTTGGGGCGAGATATCAAGGTAAATCTTGCCGTTTCACTTCACGCCGCCGACGACGAGACTCGCAGTCGTATTATGCCGGTCAACAGGAATTATGATATGGAAAATCTTCTTGCTGCTTGCCGTGATTTTCCTTTGCCCGGCAGAAAAGTGATCTTGTTTGAATATATTCTTATTAAAGGAATAAATGACTCCCCGGAAGATGCACGCAAGTTGACTGAAAAACTACAGGGCATTCCCTGCCGGATTAATCTCTTGCCCTTTAATGAATGTGAAGCGCTTGAGTTCCGCTGCCCTGACGAGGAGGACATCCTTATTTTCCAGAAGATACTGCGAGATGCCGGATACAGGACGTTTATCCGAAGCAGCCGGGGTGCGGATATCTCCGCAGCTTGCGGCCAGCTTGCCTCGCGGGAGAAAAGAAATGCCCATCTATGAAAAAAGACTGCCCGAGACAGCGTTTCGGAATTTGACACCGCATAAAGTTGTTGCTCTGGTTGAAAAAGCTCTGGGAAGACCGTGTACTAATCTCTGTCGCCCCTTAAACAGCTACATCAACCGGGTCTATGAACTGCAGGCAGATAATGATTCGAGGTTTATCGCTAAATTCTATCGACCACGCAGATGGTCGAAGCAGGCGTTGCACGACGAGCATGATTTTCTCTTGGAACTACAGAATGAGGAAATTCCAGTTGTGGCTCCTCTGGTTCTTCAAGATGGTGAAACACTTTCCGGCTATGATGATATGTATTTTGCCGTGTTTCCAAAGAAAGGAGGACGCAGTTATGATGAATACAATGATGACCAATGGCTTGAAATCGGACGACTCCTGGGGAGAATCCACATGGTCGGCGTCAGGCAAAAGAGCAAAGACAGAATTGTCATGAAGCCGGACAGTTCAATGGCTGGCCAGGTTGACTATCTGCTCGGACGGAAGTTTATTCCTCCTCATCTGATTGGACAGTTCAAGGACATCACCGGACAAATCATTGAGGTTATTTCATCTCTCTTTGCCGAGGTTGAGATGATAAGAATT
This sequence comes from Desulfobulbaceae bacterium, assembly GCA_003249165.1. Lineage (GTDB taxonomy): Bacteria > Desulfobacterota > Desulfobulbia > Desulfobulbales > SURF-16 > SURF-16. The sequence continues at coordinate 10,067 of QKJV01000282.1, forward strand.
CATGGAGACTGTCATTTTGCCAACCTTTTATACCGGCCGGATGAGTCATTTTATATCGTTGATTTTGATGACATGGCCATAGGGCCGCCAGTCCAGGATTTCTGGATGCTGCTTCCCGGATATATGCGTGAGTCCATGGCTGAAATTGAAATTTTCCTTGAAGGATATGAAACCTTCCGAGCTTTTGACCGACGGACATTGAATTTAATCGAGCCGTTGCGTGCGATGCGGTATGTCCATTACATAGCTTGGTGCGCCCATCAGGTTGCCGAGGATGGATTTTCGCATGTTGCCCCGGACTTCGGTACAGTACCTTACTGGCAACGGGAAATCAATGATCTGCGGGAACAGTTTGAACGAATCAGATCATCCTCTCTGTGAAGCTGATATTGCTGATTGAGGATTTCCGTTTGAATCCTCCGTTGTAGAGAGAGTTGCAACATGTAGAGTGTCTCTTTTTGCCATCAGCTTGATGGAGTACTCCTCGCCGGGATAGATCTGCAGGGAGGAGTTCAATAATTTCTTGCGGTGAGCAGGAAAACCGGATAATCGCGAATCTGCTTGCGTGAATTTTCTTTGGTGATGACATGCACTCTCTGCGTGTTGACGTCGGTGAAACCGCACTTGCCGGCCGTTTCGGCGAGTTCTTCCGGGATAAAACCAAGATGCTGTACCCCGCCCATATCACTGTGGAAGCTCCCGTCTTCTTTTTCCAGGTCTGCCATTGCCAGGAATCCATCATGTGTCAGTATTTGGCGACATTTTTTTAAGACGGCCTCTACATCGCTGATATGATGGAGGGTCATGTTGGCATAGACGAGGTTGAATGGTTGACCGGCAGGGAAAGAGTTTTCTGCTGAGAAATCTATCTCTAACGGTTCAATATTGATTATTTTCTGTCCTTTAATTTTTTCGCGCAGGACTCGCAGCATACCGGCTGATGAATCGGCGGCAATAATTTTTTTAAGGTAAGGAGCCAGTGCGGTGGTGATTAGTCCGGTTCCGCAGCCGATCTCAAAAGCAGTCATGTCTGATGCAAGTGGTAAGGCATGTCGAAGTGCGGCAGATACTTGCGCGGCAAGTTGAAGGCGTATGGGGTTTGTGTCCCAGTTTGGTGCTGCATTATCAAAAAGTTCTTTTGTCATTTTACCGTGATAAGTCTTTGGAGTTCACGAAATCTCTGTCGGCCGAATGAGTCACTTGGTGAAGGGGCCAGGTGAACAGGATGCCGTTTGGAGAATGGTTAATTTAATTGTCTTCTTAATGCCACGAGTTGGAGATTGCAAGCGCATTTGCTTGCTGTCCCGAAAATGCAAGTGGCGTTGATTTCATACCAGCCAT
>QKJV01000134.1 GCA_003249165.1 Desulfobulbaceae bacterium
GGGAATATTTTTTGTATTGAACATATGAGAGAAAAATGTCTTGAAAAATCAGCCAACCGGAATGCAAAGAAAGGACAGATTGACAGTTGCTGCTGAAAAACTACAGTCTTAATAAACAATTTTCCCGAGTCTCTGCCAGGACGAGAGGTTCATTTTTTCAGGCCCAGCCATAATGAGGAGAATAAAATGCCGCTAATCCAACCAGTCGTCTTGGCAGGAGGTTCCGGTACCAGGCTTTGGCCATTGTCCAGAGAACTTTATCCGAAGCAGTTACTCAACCTGACCGAGGACTGCTCGCTTCTGCAAAGCACGTTGAAGCGTCTGTACGATCTTCCTCAGTCACTTCCACCTGTAGTTGTAGTAGGTGAGGCTCACCGCTTCCTCACGTTGAAACAGATTAACGAAACGGAGTATGCTGGAAAAATCGACATTATTCTGGAGCCTGTTGGCCGCAATACAGCTCCGGCAATCTGTGCAGCAGCACTTTTCTGCAGAAAAAGGACCAAAGAGGACCTGTTGCTTCTTGTCCTACCCGCTGATCATCTCATCAGACGGCCTCGGGCTTTTCAAGACGCTGTTACACAAGCCATGCTACTTGCCGTTCAGGGAAGGCTTGTAACCTTTGGGATAACCGCTCAGAGCCCTGAAACGGGTTATGGCTATATTCAAAAAGGAGAGGGGAACACAGTAATCTCTTTTGTTGAAAAACCAGACCTGCAAAAAGCCGAAGAATATCTCACCGCTGGAAACTACTTCTGGAACAGCGGGATGTTTGCCTTTTCCACCTCTGCCTTTCTGGCGGAAATAGAACGTTTTGCCCCGGAAATACATAAACGGATGATTGACGCCGTTGAAAATGGAGCCCGCGACAAGCATTTTTTCAGACTTGAACGTAACAGCATGCAAAGATGTCCCTCTGATTCAGTTGATTATGCCGTCATGGAAAAATCAGATCGTGTTTCTGTTGTCCCGGCTGATCTTGGTTGGAGCGATATCGGTTCCTGGCAGGCTTTCTGGGAAATTGCCGATAAAGACGAGACAGGCAATGTCATCCGTGGCGACGTGTTGGCAGAGGATCTTAAAGACAGCTTTATCCATTCGGAAAATCGGCTTGTCGCGGCAATCGGCTTACGTAACATGCTGGTTGTAGAAACAGCCGATGCGGTACTTGTTGCCCCCAAGGATCGTTCACAGGATATCAAAAAGATAGTCAATCGCCTGAAAAAAGAGGGAAGGGAAGAGCATTTGCTCCACAGGACCGTTTATCGGCCGTGGGGAAGTTATACTCTTCTTGAAGAAAAACCTGCTTTCAAAATCAAACGGATCACCGTAAATCCAGGGGTTAAGCTCTCTCTGCAGATGCATCACCATCGTTCCGAGCACTGGATTGTGGTCCGAGGTACTGCCAAAGTCACATGTGGAGAAAAGTCCTTTCTGGTTTTTGAAAATCAGTCAACCTATATCCCATGCGGAGAACGGCACAGGCTTGAAAATCCGGGAGTAATTGCTTTGGAACTCATTGAGGTACAAAACGGCAGTTATCTGGGCGAAGATGATATCGTCCGATTTGATGACGATTTCGGGAGAGAGGATAAAATATAATGTACGTTTATAATGGACAGAAAAACATAAATAATCTGTAACAATGTCAAATAAACAGATCACATCATCATACTCGCTCGATCAATACCTGCGTTATTTCTATGATATTGAGGTGGAATGCCCTTATGGGCTGCCATATAAGGCCGTTTATCGGCAACAGCAGTTCATCGCTCTGCCCGATGATATTTTCGGGAGATTCCTTGAAGCAGGATTTCGCCGAAACGGCAACACGATTTATACTATGGTCTGCCCCAACTGCCGAAGATGTATCCCCATCAGAATAGAAAGCAATCTTTTCCAGCCAAACAGGAACCAGCAACGGGTGTTCCGGAAAAATGAGGATCTGACCGTCACTATGGGCCCTTTAAAAATTACCGAGGAGAAGTTATATCTATGCGGCAATTTTTTAAAGGAACGATTTCCTGCCAAGGACAATTCTCCAGTCAGTTATTATGGGACTTTTTTTGCCAACTCCATTACCAACACAGTTGAAATTGAATACCGTTACGGAAAGAAACTGATCGGAGTCTCAATTGTAGATATCGGATGCGAGTGGATAAATGCGGTTTATTTTTATTTTGACCCTAAAGAAAATCAACGGAGCCCAGGCACCTATAATATCTTGCATCTCATTGAACTGTGCCGTAAGAACAATATCGGCAATGTGTATCTCGGTTATCTGATCCGGGAAGTTCGCTCCATGCGGTATAAGGAAAAATTCAGGCCCTATTTTCTGCTGCAAAATGGGATGTGGGTGTGTCATAGGTAATGAAAGTAATTTTAGCGAAAAAAGCAGGTTTCTGTATGGGAGTTCGCCGGGCGGTTGAGGCGACCATGGAAACAGTGCATAAAAGAGAAGGGAAAATAGTCACTTTCGGCCCACTCATCCATAATCCTCAAGTCCTGAATCTCCTTAAAGCACAAGGGGTCGATATCCTGACAGAAATTCCGAAAAAATTTTCAGGAACGGTCATTATCCGAGCCCATGGGGTACCACCGTCTCACAAACAACGTCTCATTGCCGCAGGAGCAGATGTGAAAGATGCGACCTGTCCCCGGGTAATGAAGGTTCAGGCTATCATCAAGAAATACAGAGATCAGGCTTATACAACTATTATCATCGGTGACAAAAACCACGCAGAAGTTGTCGGGCTTATGGGTTATGCTGAACCGAACGTGCATGTTATCAGTAACGAAAAAGATATCGAGACGCTCACAATCAATGGCCCTTACATCATAGTCAGCCAGACAACCCAGGATGAAATGGCATTCAACCGTCTTAGCAGAACAATCCTCGAATCCTTTCCAGGTGGCAAGACTTTCAACACCATATGTGACTCAACCCATAAACGTCAGGAAGAGGTAAGAAATCTCAGCAAAAAGGTCCAGGCGATGGTCGTCGTGGGAGGACGCGGCAGTGCCAACACGCAACGCCTCGGGCAGATTGCCGAGGAAATGGGATGTCATGTCTTTATGGCAGAAACCAAAGAGGATCTTGATCTCAAGGAAATTTCCCGCTTTGACAGTGTAGGCGTTACCGCTGGAGCTTCAACCCCGACCTGGATGATCAACCGAATCGTTCGGGTACTTGAATCCTGTCATGGGAAGAATGACAATATTTTTACCTTTTTCTTCTTCAGTTTGCTCCGCTCCTTAATGGCCTCCAATCTTTTTATCAGTCTGGCTGGTGGACTGCTTGCTCTCATCTGCAGTATTCTTCAGAATGCCACTCCTGACTATAGGGATTTCTATATTGCCTTCGGCTACCTCTTTGCCATCCACAACTTAAATCGATACGCAGATTACCAGACGAAACAACTTAATGACCCACACCAGGAGGCATTCTGGAAGAGTTATTATCTGCCAATCTTGGTGCTGTCGGGTCTGGCCCTACTTGTATCGCTGTATCTTGCCATGCAGGATGGCATGGTCCAGGGGACAATTTTACTCTGCATGAGCCTGCTTGGTACACTCTATAGTGTACCCTTCATTCCTCTGGTTTTAGCTAAAATAATAAAGGTGCGGAAACTAAAAGAAATCCCGGGATCGAAAACGCTTTTTGTTGCTTTGGCCTGGTCTTTTATAACTGTGCTGTTCCCGGCTCTTGATTCGAATGCTTTTTCATCGGAAAATCTGGCTGTTTTTCTGGTAATTACTCTTTTCGTTTTTATCAGAACAATGCTTTTTGATGTTTTCGATGTACAAGGTGACATGATTGCCGGTAAGGAAACGCTCCCTGTCTGCATCGGAGAAGAAAAAACCATCCGTCTTCTCTATTTCAGCATGGCCATTCTGGCTACGCTGCTTGTTGTCTTCACACTGACCGGTCTCATAGCCGCAAGTGGCATTGTGATACTCGTACCTGTTGCATCTTTGCTTCTTCTTACTCGAATGTATGAGAAAAAAAAGCTGGTACAGGGAATACGACTCGAATTCTGGCTCGAAAGCCATTTTTATATGATTGCAGCTTTTGTCTGGTTTGGATCGAAATTCATGTAGCACAGGTAATCCCGAGGGAGAAAAACGATCCAACACGCGGCAAGCAACATTCTTTTCTTAACAGGCTGTGAATGTGCTACTGCCATCTTTTGATATGACAATATAAATGAATAGAGGTGTTTCATGCTGGGCTGGTTTAAAAAGAAACTCGGAATCGGCAAAAAAGAAGAGCCTGCTTCCGAAGAAATCAAAGATGAACTGAAACAAGAAGAAACTCGGCCTCCCGCCTCCCCCATTAAGGAGACGGTTGTTGAAGAGGTAAAAAAAACAACTCCGGTGGAAGTACCGGAGGAAGAATCGAAATCCAAGGTAGCCCGTATTTTTAATGGAGATGTTGGAGGGCTTTTTAATCGTCTCAAGGAACGCCTTTCCAAAACGAGAGATTCTTTCATAACCCGGGTTGATGAACTGTTTCTCGGCAAAAAAGTTATCGATCCGGAATTGCTCGATGATCTGGAGGAAATACTCATAACGGCCGACCTTGGCGTTGGTACGTGTCAGGAGCTTATGAACAGCGCCCGAGAAAAACTCAAAAGAAATGAACTGAGCGACCCTCTGGTACTGAAAAAAATTTTGAAAGAAAAAATCGCAGGTTTCATCCACAGTTCCGATGCGCCGGCAGAACTTGTCATGCCGAAGGAAGGACCGTTTGTTATTATGGTAGTCGGCGTAAATGGCGTTGGCAAAACAACGACCATAGGCAAAATGGCGCATAAATTTATAAAATCAGGACAATCCGTCCTGCTGGTTGCCGGAGATACATTCAGGGCCGCAGCAGTGGAACAGCTACAGATATGGGGTGAACGAATCGGCGTTGATGTTGTTGCTCAAAAATCAGGTGCTGACCCGTCAGCAGTCGTTTTCGACGCCCTTGAGCATGCGAAGAAGAGAAAGACAGATGTGGTTATTGTCGATACTGCCGGCCGACTTCATACAAAAGTAAACCTCATGGAGGAGCTGAAAAAAATCAAAAGAGTCATGGAGAAAAAGATTCCCGGTGCCCCTCATGAAGTGATGCTGGTGATAGATTCGACGACCGGCCAAAATGGCATATCTCAGGCCCGTCTTTTCAGTGAGGCAGTTGGTGTCAGTGGTCTTACCCTGACCAAACTTGATGGCACAGCCAAAGGAGGGATTGTTGTTAATATCTGTCGAGAGTTCAATATTCCCATACGCTTTATCGGTATTGGCGAACAGATGAACGACCTGCGCGATTTTGATGCCGATGAATTTGTTGAAGCGCTTTTTGCAGAGAAGAACTCATGAGAAACCAGTATCAGTATCACTATCATAGCCAACCGGGGTGCGGCGGCTGCCTGCTGGTCGCAATGCTTATTTTGCTTGCCATAGGTGGAGCACCATTGCTTATCAATGTAATAGGCATTCTCCTTTCCACTGGGCTTTTTCTTTTTCTGGCGATGTTTGTGGCGTTCTGGGGATTTTCATATTATATGCGCCGCAAGGTCAGTGAATATGAGCAGACCCAAACAGAGGCCCGTAAGAACTTTGTTTCTCTCCTTGTGCATATTCTGGTGAAAGTCGCCCAGTTTGACGGGAAAGTAACCAGGGCCGAATTGCAAACCATCAAGAATTTTTTTCGCTCCCATCTCAATTATACACAGGAGCAAATGTTCTGGGTCAATGAACTGATCAAGGACGCAACTCAGAATACGGATTCTCTGGAAACCCTGCTTGACCAGTTCAAAAGCTCCTTTGCCTATGAACCACGCCTTATCTTGGTGGAACTAGTTTATCAGATATTTTTCTCAAACGACCATGTTACAGAACAGGACCTGCAACTGGCAAACAGGATTGCCCTGTTCCTTGAAATTTCTCCGTACGATCTGCAGACCATCCAAAGCCGATATATTCACATGCGGCAAACCGCAGTGAACCAAGAACAGCAATATTACGAAGTACTTGGTCTGCA